>CAMAXD010000109.1 GCA_945861975.1 Candidatus Kuenenia stuttgartensis
GCCGATTCTTTGGCTCAGGGAAAGCTGACGATTGAGCAACAGCAGTTGGTTGACTGGATCGCGAAGAACATCTCCAGCGGGGAATTGGGTGAAGTCACTCGCGGCGGCATGGATCTCTCAGAACCTCCCACCGCACAATTTCGTTCGCTCTACGATCTGATTGATGCCAAGGTCGAGGTTGAAGTTAACGGCAGTTTGGTGACTCTCGCCAGTCCGTGGACTTCCGATGCGGGTTCCCTTCTGGAAAGTATGCCCCTCCTTGAAGCGAAACTGACGGTACTGAATGACGAATTCGTTGACGGACGCATCAACATCAATCAGGCTCCGAAGGCGATTCTGATGGCGATGCCTGATATCACGGAGAAAATTGCCGACGATATTATCGCCGCTCGTCCGCCGATTGAAGCAGGTGGCATGTCGGCCGCCATGATGGCGACTCGCGTGACCCCCGCGTGGCTGTTGGCCGAAGGCTGGGTTGATCTGCCGACGTTCAAACGACTGGGGCCGTGGCTCACCACCGGCGGAGACGTCTATTCGTTTCAGGCCGTTGGGCACTTCGATGAAGGCGGCCCGACGACACGTCTGGAAGCAATGATCAACGCGACAAAATCTCCCCCGCGAATCGTATTTCAACGCGATCTGACTCACCTGGGAAGAGGCTTCACACCGTCACTTCTCGACGGCTCTCCGGAATAGCGAAGCGGACTTCGGCAGTTTTTGCCGTTTTACCATGCGGACTATTCGCTATCACCAACCGGGTCTTCATTAACCTTGATCGCTTGTGTTAGATTGTCTTTAACTCGAGGGCTGGTTTCTCGATCTTCAGTTGAGGATCTTCCCTTTATCGTGCTCATTCCGGGCATGGGACAGGCCCGGGAGAATTTGAACGAGTTCTCAGACACACTGGGAACACCCGAGGATCCTCGGGGATGTCAAAGCGAGCGTGTGAGTTTGAGTCGACATACGTCTTCAGAATGATATTCTCTGGACGTAGTTCGACTGCTTGGTTCCTGAAAGCAGACAGGTCGAACATATGGACTCCGGCTTCAGCAATAATCAGCCCGTAGGACTCAGGGAACTTCCGGTTAAGATCCTCAAGGATGACCTTCCGATTGCCACAACGCCGGGGCTCGCTTTTCGCTCGTTGCCCTATCGCGAAATTAAACGCCGACTGTGGCACATGGCCCCCGGTTTGCTCGCCTTTGGCCTGCACATATTTCCTCACGCAGATCCCATTTCATGGTTAATGCGGACGATCATTATTGGCTGCTGCTCGGTCATCGGGCTGCGAATCTATTATAACTTTCAGCAGATTCAGCGTCAGGGAGAGGGTGCGGGGGTCGCCGCTGTTGGTGGCTACGCATTCTCAGTCCTGTTGATGTGCCTCCTCTACCCGCAGGATCTGGAGCTTGGCCTGGCAGTTCTTTCGATTCTTGCGTTCGGAGATGGATCCGCCACTCTGTTTGGTCTGATGTTGCGAGGCCCTCGATTGCCCTGGAATCAGGCGAAATCCTGGAGCGGACTGCTGGCCTTCATCGGGGCAGGATCCTTAATGACCGCGTGGATCTACTGGGGTGAGACGCACAATCCTGAAGCGGCTGAGCCCGCAGTTTCCTTTGGTATGGCGCTGGCATTGACGATGCCAGCTGTGGTCGCAGCAGCACTTGCTGAATCAGTTCGCTCGAAAATCAACGACAACGTGCGTGTGGGCGTCACTGCGGCCGTTGTTCTGGCACTGGTACACAATCTGCGATAATGCTCGATCGAATCTTCAACGATTGACGAATGCCTTCTGCAGTTCCAGTGAATCCGTTTGTGACGCTTTAGATCTTGTCGGCAAACAGGTCGATGATCTCTGACTGGCAAGCAGACGGATCCTGCTGACCGTGCGAAAGAACGCATCAACACATCGTGGATCCCATTGATTGCCGCTGGCTCCTCGTAGAATCGCTTCAGCTTTATCCGTTGGCATCCCGCGTCGATACGGACGATTGCCGGTCATCGCTTCGTACGGATCCGCCACTGCAAGAATACGAGAATACAGCGGAATCTCTTCGTCTTTGAAACCATTCGCATAGCCAGAACCGTCCATCGCTTCGTCATGGTGCGGAATTTCGGGAAGAACGTAGCTCAGGTTCTCCACATGCCTCAGGATTCCATACCCGATGACTGGATGCTGCTTGATCAGTTCGAACTCAGCGTCGGGCAACGACAACTCGCGATGAATCGGGCGGGAGAATTCGGCCACACAATCGCTGTGACCGCAATTGTGTCCGTGGGTCGCGAGCACCACAGCAGTCGCGCTCATCAGGCTGGCTTCAAACGTGCCGAACTCCCGCTCACTCATATAAGTACGGTAACGCGGATCGCGGAAAGTTTCTGAGCACTCTTCCGCCGCCATCTCCTTATCAACGGACAGCAGCCAGCCCAGTCTCCCTGACGCAGTTGCTACGGGGACCAGAACGCAGGATTCAACGCCGTCGAATTCGCCGTCACTGAATTCCCGCCTGGGAAAGTTTTTGACGACGGTGCGGTGGGCATTTTTTTAAGCAGTGCTTCGATGATGGCCAGACAGTTACGACGAGGTCTCCGAACCGGGCGTGGCTGCCACATGATTGGCAAACACGAAGCCAACTTCGCCAACCTGACTCAGAAGGACTGTGATTCCCGTGGTCTTTGCACGAAAGTTTCCACACCTTTTGGCGTTGGCTTATTCTGAACGACAGTTTGCAGCGGAGCTGCTCTTAACGCCTGAAGTAGAGATGGAAGTTGCTCCCTTCGAAGCCTCTCGTGTTGAATTGCCGGGCCTTGTAGATCCATTTTGTGAATTGCTTTCATTTCGTTTTGAAGGTGGTTCAGCCGCCCCAACCATATGACTCATGAAACGAACAAATTGTTGGAACGACTGGCAACTACGAAATGATGCAGGAACTTCCAGGTCGGCTCAAAGAGGGAATCAACAGTTAGTGGCGTGTAAGTCCTCAAGGACGATGACCACCATTGGAACGCCATCTCCAGACCTCGTTGAAAGAGGCACGCACTGCTCTTCTGCTTCCTGACAAAACGGAATTGTGTTTCGATGAAACGCATGTTGTTGTCGTTCGGAGTGCTATTCACCATGCGTTACTGATGCGGCTGGTCTCGATCGTCTGAGGGAATCTCTGCAGGTGGTGTCGCGTGGCGGCATCATGATGCGTTCCTGCATCGGAAATAAAATCGCCAAATTGCAGGGAAGCACTACCGCCAAAAGGTCCGGCGATTCCGTGAATGTGACATGCATCATGCACTGGGATGTGTTCGATCCGAATATTGATTCCTGACCCTCAGAAAACATGAGCAGGCGTCCGCCGTTCGACATAGACATGTCTTATCGTCTGACTGTATCAGACGCTGCTGAGCCTGGATGGCCACGCTGCTCCCGGTGCAGAATGAACCACGATGAATCGGTACGAAATCATCGCTGTTCAGACTCACCTGTCTTCTCCCCTCAAATTCGTTTCATGATGGTGACCCTCACGCAGGATCGCCCCGACTTTAGAGGAGATTGTAAGTATGTTCGGTGATGGTCTGTCCAAACGCGGTGCTTTCCTCGAACAAAGTTATGCCTACGAAACGGATCGACGACTGATCGAAGCCGCGAGGGCCGAATCAGCCAAACGTGCTGAACTGGAAGCCATTCGAGAAGCAACTCATATCTCTAATCAGCAGCTACTGACAGAGCTGATTAACTGCGGTGTCCGAGCCGACTCGTTACATGTCCTGATGCTGGTCCCTCTTGTTCACGTAGCATGGTCGAACGGCCACATTGAACGGGCCGAACGACTGGCGATTCTTGAAGCCGCAGCGCAGGATGGAATCCTCGCTGATTCGCCAGGTTATGAAGTTCTCAAGGGCTGGCTGACAAGTCGTCCGGATGTTCATCTGCTCAAAACATGGAAAGACTATGTGGCGGCAGTCCGGCTATTCGTTTCTCCGAAAATGTTTAATTCTCTGCAGGTGATTACGGTCGTTCGAGCATGGAAAGTTGCCGAGTCCGCTGGTGGACTGCTGGGTTTCCTGAAAGTGTCCCGCGCTGAAGAGGCTGCGATTAGAGAATTGAATATGGCGTTTATTCAATAGGACTGCTTTTCAGCTGACGGCCCGTCGTACACATCGGCGTTGCGAATTTCGTGAAAATCAGCGAGGCACCACCCCCCCTTCGCGGAAGTTCAGGACGCAACGCCGTTTTTCTCAGCCCAGAATTGGCAGAAGGA
The DNA here is from genome assembly GCA_945861975.1 of Candidatus Kuenenia stuttgartensis. Classification (GTDB taxonomy): domain Bacteria; phylum Planctomycetota; class Planctomycetia; order Planctomycetales; family Planctomycetaceae; genus SXXK01. Next base: position 4,254 of record CAMAXD010000109.1, read on the forward strand.
GGTCGCAGCCATGCTGAACTTCTCGTGTGACAATCGACCCCATCAGAGTCGTACTGGTGCAATCGTGGATCTCGATCTCCGCGCGAGTTCCGATCAACCGTGGATTGCCATCGAAAACTATGATTCTGTCGCATTCCGATCGACCCGTCAGTTGCATGGCCAAACGAGCGGCCTCGGCGGACGCATGCTGAATGGTCTGTGGCTCTTCATCGTGATGATGATCGTGCCCGTGATCATGCTCATGGTGGGCCGGGGTGCTCTGTCCGGCAATCGGCAGCAGCGACGTCAGTTCAGATGGCTGACTCTCACGAGCAGCCCGCTTGGCCGCTGACTTGCTGGGCCCTTCGACAAGGACCGACACACGGCGACCAATGAATTCGGCGTTGTCCTCTTCGCTGATCGCATTCTGCAGATCGAGCATCTCATTATTTCGCCGACGTTTCACTTCATCCGGAATATCATCAGCGAACAACTCAAACGCCTTCGTGCCTTCGCGTTTGCTGTACTTAAAGATGAAGCTGTTCTTAAACCGGCATTCACGAATCAGATCCATGCTCTTCTGAAACGACTCTTCGCTTTCGCCGCAGAAACCAACAATAAAGTCACTGGACACCGAGCAGTCAGGAACATACTCCCGAATACGGTGCATCATTTCACGGTACTCTTCCACCGTGTAGCCGCGTTTCATGCGTTTGAGAACGTCATTACAACCAGACTGAAGTGGCACATGCAGGTACTTCATGACCTTGGGAAGATCACGCACCGCCTGCAGCAAATCGTTGGTCATGTCACGAGGAAAATTGGTGATGAACCGAATTCGCTCGATCCCCGAAACGTCACTCAACTGGCTCAATAAATCGGACAGTCGTACCAGACGACCGTCTTCCGTGTACTTGTAACTGTTGACGGTCTGCCCCAGCAGCGTGATTTCCGTCACACCCTGATCCGCCAGCACATGAGCTTCACGGACGATGTGTGCCGGTGGACGGCTCTGTTCCGGCCCGCGAGTCGCAGGGACAACACAGTAGGTACAGAACTTATCGCAGCCGATCATGATGCGGACAAAGGCCTGAAACGGCGTCGGACGCATTTCAGGGTCGCGAAGCGGATCGTAACTTTGGAAGCTGTCGGACACTTCTTCACGAGAGCCTTCGCGACGTCCCAGACTGACGGCCTTCACCTGAGTCCGCTGAGCCGATTCACGAGTTTCCCGAATCAGACGGGGAATCTCAGCCAATTGTCCGGTTCCCACGACAAGGTCGACGTGCGGCGCCTTTTGAAAGATCAGATCCTGATCCTTCTGGGCCATGCAGCCCATCACGCCAATCACCTTCTGCGGCCGGGTTCGTTTGCTGAACTTCAGACGGCCCAGAGCACTATAGATCTTGTGCTCCGCGTGTTCACGCACGCTGCAGGTGTTGAACAGAATCGTGTCGGCTTCTTTGGGATTGTCCGTCAGTTCGTAACCATCTTTGCGCAACGCGGCAACGACCAGTTCGCTGTCCAGCATGTTCATCTGGCAGCCAACAGTTTCGATATAAAGTCGCCCGTTATGTTGAGGATTCTCTGACATTTGACAATCAATGGATTCTGAGGACTTGTGACATCAGGCAAGCGGCGCGACGTCATCCCGCCGAGTGCGATCTGTGCTCGGAGGGCTGACGCTCTGCCGCTCGCCTGAGATTTCTAAACAGCTCAACTACTGAATGCGTTCCATATACTGGCCGCTTTCGGTATCGATCTTGACGTTGTCACCTTCTTTGATGAATGAAGGAACCTGGATTTCGGCACCCGTTTCAACGGTGGCTGGCTTGGTAACGTTGGTTGCCGTGTTACCGCGAACAGCCGGCTCTGTATAAGTCACTTTCAGAATAACATGCTGTGGAGGACTCATGCTGATCAACTGACCATTCCAGTACAGCAGACCAACGGTCGCGCCTTCCATCAGCCAGCGCATGTCGTCTTTCACGACTGCCGCCGCCAAGCTGTGTTGTTCAAAATTTGAGTTATCCATGAAGACGTAGCTTTCGCCATCACGGTAAGAATAAACTCCGTCGTTACGATGCACGTCAGCAGCTTCCAGAGCATCGCCGCTCCGGTAGGTCTTTTCGTATTGGCTGCCCTTGATCAGATTACGAAGCTTGGTGCGGTACAGAGCTTGCCCCTTGCCAGGCTTTACGAAGAAGCTTTCGAGCATTTCGTAGGGTTCGCCGTCAATGATTACCTTAATTCCCTTTTTGAATTCACCCGCGTTGATGGTGCCCATTGGAGTCGTTTCTCTGAGTCTGTTATCTTCTGGTCGTTACTTGGCAGAACAGCCGAGTAGCCGGGGTTCCTGTCACACCGTGACCCTAAAGGAAACCCTGAAAATTGGCCGCGTACGTTACCAGAACCCTGTGTCCGAGTGAATCCTGAATGCTGCCCGTTCCAGACCCAATCACTACAGATTCCGGCTTTGAGGCCTCATCTGACGCTTCTGCGGCCGGATCATGGCAGCGCGAACTGGCGAGGGCTGTACGCTCGGCCGACGACCTGCTGCGGCGACTCGGGCTGGTTCTGCCAGAGGAGTCGCTCGAAACGGCGATGGTGCGGCTGGGGATTTCAGATCAAAACGCTGTATATCTGCGAAGATTCCCGGTTCTCGTGCCGGAGAATTTCCTGAAGCGAATGCGGCCCGGGGACGCCTCGGACCCGCTTCTTCGCCAGGTTCTGCCGCTGGCCGCCGAGGCTGCGATCGTCGATGGATTCGTTTCTGATGCCGTCGGTGATCTCGCCGCCCGTCGCACCGACGGCCTGATTCACAAGTACGAAGGCCGAGTTCTCCTGATTGCGGCCAGTGCTTGTGCGGTGCATTGTCGCTATTGCTTTCGCAGAGAATACCCGTACGAAGCCGAACCACGGCGGCTGGATGACTGGCAACCCGCGATTTCAGAGATCGCTTCCGACACATCCATCACCGAAGTTATCTTCAGTGGCGGCGATCCATGGATGCTAACTGATCAACGGCTGCAGGCTCTGTGCTCGGCGATTGACGCTATTCCGCACATCGAACGGATTCGCTTCCATACGCGACTGCCCATCGTATTGCCGTCGCGAATCACAAGTGACCTGTTGAAATTGCTCCGTACTCTGCGATCGCAGGCGATTGTTGTCGTGCATGCGAACCACGCCAACGAAATCGTGGACGACTGCCAAGTCGTTCTGAGGGAACTGGTCCGTAGTGGCGTTCCTGTTCTCAACCAGTCGGTTCTGCTGGCTGGAGTCAACGATTCGGTCGACGCCCTGGAAGCTCTCAGTCGACGACTGGTCAACATCGGCGTCATGCCATACTACCTGCATCAACTGGATCAAGTCAGCGGCACAGCGCACTTTGAAGTGGCGAAGTCGCGAGGTGTCGAGCTACTGCGTGAACTGGCGTCACGCCTTCCTGGCTATGCGGTGCCACGTTATGTGCAGGAGATTCCGGGACATACTGGCAAGACACCGATAGACCGTTGAAGCTTTATGTCCGTGAATTGAGTGCGTCTGTTGGGGACGCACACTCGGACATTATCACAGTTCAAATGCAGAACGGAGTTATCGCTGCGGAAGTCATTGGGCGTTTTTCAAAACCCCGGCTTGTCGGTTCAGCGGTTGCTAAACTTCGTCCATAATCTCGCGAGGATTGATGGCTCGATGCTCTTCGGCCGAGCGATACGCGGCGTCAACAAGCGCCATCGTGGGAAGATTTTGTCTTCCCGATATGGTCGGTTCCCGATCTTCTTCGAGAGCACACAGCAGTTCCGCCATCGGGCCGATAAATGCGTCAGGGAACCACACCTGGTCCCATTTCGGTGAATGCCATTGCCCCTGATCTTTACGAGTAGAATACTCAAGCGTGCTGGGAGTTCGCTCCGGATACGACGGCCAGCCGATGGTGCCGCGCGCAATCCCGTCGGCACCTTCGACACGCCAGCGAATTCCAATATCAGCGGCACTGCCTTCGCGAGCCGGTCCGGTCCAAACGTCGTCCCATGAGGATGCTCGAACATCATCCGGAAACTCCAGAATGTAGAGGGCGATACCATCTTCATGCTCGAACTTCTGCGATGTACGAGGATCCGGCGCAACGCTGGCAAAGATGCGATCGGGCTCACCCAGCCAGTATCGCAAAGTATCCAGGTGATGAATGCTCATGATGCGCAAAGTGACCCAGCCCTGCCGCTCCTGCCACGGCATCCAATGCGGGATCGCTCGCATATCAATCGTAGCCAACACAGGCTTACCCAGCACCTCATGATCCAGCAAAGTTCGACAGGCTCGGACCGACTGATCAAAACGCATATTCTGATTGACCGCCAGAACGACTCCGGCGTCTTCACACATCCGGACAATTTCCAGAGCTTCGCGATAGTCCACTCCGAGCGGTTTCTGGGCCAGAATCCCGCGCAGGCGATCGGATGATGTGAGTGCTCGGCGGATAACATCAAGCTGACAATCCGGCGGGACCGCAATATCAAGGACCTCAACTTCCGGATGGCGGACGACCGCCTCTACGGAATCACAGACGGCTTTGATTTTATGGCGAGCAGCAACATTTTCGGCGGTCGCGCGGGTTCGCGAAGTAATCGCAACCGGATTGAGTCCATGCTGGCGATAGGCAACCAACTGGCAATCCGCCATGATGAAACCCGCTCCGATACAGCCGAGGCCCGGACTTCGATCGACCGGCAAAACCGGCTCGATGGATTTCAGCAGCAGCGAATCAGAGAAGTTCTCGGCAGGTAACGTCATGGAGTGACCAATCGAGTTCTACGAGCCGAAATCATGTTCCTTGTTGCCGCGACCGATAACAGCAACATCAGCAGCATGGCAAATTCAACAGCACACCATCCGTCCACCGAAACCATCGCAATACCAAATGCTCCGACGACCGATTCAGGTTCGTCGAAAGTGTATCGACTATTCCTTCTTCGCAGCGCCCGCAGCTCGAATGCGGTCAAGCGGAGAACCAGTCATGGGCACGGCGGCTTTGGGGGCCGCCGCAGCTGGCTTCGCAGCTTCTTCCACAGGAGCCGCCTCTGGTGTTTCAGCAACAGGGGCTGACGCTGCAGCAGGCTTTGCTGCGGCCGCACGAATCTTATCAAGTGGTGAACCACCGGCGGCAGGAGCGGCAGCCGGCTTCGCTGAAGCGGCACGGATCTTGTCTAAAGGTGATCCACCTGCTGCAGGCGCTGGTGCCGCCGCTTCGGCTGGCTTGGTACTGGCAGCACGAATCTTGTCGAGCGGAGAACCGCCACCAGCGGCAGCCGGCTTTGCAACCGCCGGAGCTGCAGCTTTGGCAGCAGGCTTCGCTTCTCCGTGAGCTTCCGCCTTCTTTGGCTTTGGTCCGTCAACGACCGTGAGGTAAGTCGTATCAATGTCGTACCAACCGACATCAACCGGCCCATCAAACTCCACGAGCGCTCGACAGTTCATGTTGACTGTCTTCACTTTGCCGGTCAAATTCGCAAATCGCTTGAGTTCTGGTGCATTGGCGACCACAACCCACTTGTCCGTCAGTTCTTTTTTGAGCCGCTCAGCTTTTTCAATGGTCGACACGGTTTGACATTCCTGAGTTGTAGCGATCGACGAAACTCCCCCGTCATGGAGATGTGCATTCTGTGCCAACAGGCTGACTCTTTCAAGCCGGGGCTTGCTTCCATTCGCCGACTCTCGATGGTTGGACAACGATGGCAATCAAAATGGCCAATTTTGCTCGGCCCGAGAGAAATCCGGCGTTGCGAGTCGGTCCCGGATGAAAACAGAGGGTTCGACTGATAAAACTCCCGTCTGATTGTTGTCTGTCACCTGTTTAAACTTCAAACCGCCACTTGCGAAGCTGATCATCATGGCTGTGCCTCGAGTCTGCGTTCTCCGTGCCCCCGGGACCAACTGCGACGTTGAAACCGCTCATGCGTTTGAGCTGGCGGGTGCGTCCGCCGAGCGAATTCATCTGTTTCGCCTGCTGGAAGATCCTTCCCGACTCAACGAGTTCCAGATTTTGTGCGTCCCCGGTGGCTTCAGCTACGGCGATGACCTTGGTGCCGGCGTGATCTTTTCTCGCCAGTTGCGTGGACAGCTCAACGATGCCATGCGGGAATTCCTGCAGTCCGACAAACTGGTGCTGGGGATCTGCAACGGGTTTCAGACGATCCTGAAAGCCGGCCTGCTGATGCGTCGAGGAATCGAGAACTCTGCCGAGAAATCCCTGGAAGATCAGGTCACGTTGACCTGGAACGCGAATGGCCGCTACACCGACCGTTGGGTGCGTCTGAAGGTCACGTCGTGCAACAGCGTGTTCCTGAAAGGCATTGATGAATTCGACGTTCCGATGGCTCATGCCGAAGGCCGCATTGCCCTCAAACATCCGGAATTGCTCGATCAGCTTCGCGAAAATTCTCAGATCGCAGCCTGCTATTGGTCACCGGCCGCGGTCGAAATGGCAAAGGCGTCGGGCGATCCGACTCGCATCGCTTTGCTGCCTGAACCCGAAAACCCAAATGGATCGCTCGCGAACATCGCGGGACTCTGTGATACCACCGGCCGGGTACTAGGGCTGATGCCACACCCGGAACGCTTCCTGTTCGCGACTCAGCACCCGCAGTGGACTCGACGAGGCCTGCGTGGCGAAGGCGACGGCATCCAGATCTTCCGCAACGCGGTGACCTACTTCGGCTGAGTGGGCTTCGAAGTCTCTGCCGGTTACTCGTTAACCCTCCTCGATTGGTCCGAAGTTGAGTACACTCGCGTCGGGATCAAAGGCCGCGTGAGTGAGAATTGCCACGGTCGATTTTGACGGCGGCGGGCCGAATGAGTCTGTGGCGGCGGAATTCAGTAGAATTAGAGGCAGAGATTGGTTTTGTCGGTCGGTCATAACCTGCTATACCTCGCGACGAAAAGCAACTCAGGATCGAGTTGCTGCGCGAAAAACGATGCAGCTTGTGATGAACCTGCCTGATGAATGCCTCCATAATTTCCTGCCAGGAAGATTTTCTGGACCTGTGTGACCACATTAAAAAGTGTGGCACAGTCTCCTTCGACTCCGAGTTTATCTCCGACACTGGCTACAGGCCGCAGCTCGGACTGTTGCAGTTCGCCACTCCAGAACGCTGCGTGGCCGTCGATCCTCTGGAAGTCACGTCGTTGTCTCCATGGTGGGAGATTATGGCCGATGATTTCACTACTGTGATTGTCCATGGTGGTCAGGCTGAGATTCGCTTTTGCGTTCAACACGGTGGCCAGATTCCTCGCAGGCTTGTCGACATCCAGATTGCGGAAGGACTTCGCGGACGCAGCTATCCATTGTCTTACAACGCGATCGTCGAACGATTACTTGGTACTGTGATCACGAATTCGCAGACACGTACGGACTGGTTGCGTCGGCCGCTGTCAGAAGAACAAATCGCTTACGCACTCGAAGATGTTTCCTACGTTCCGCTTGTCTGGGAACAGCAGCGAAAATGGCTGGAGTCCAAAGGTCGACTGGAATGGGCGACGATGGAATTCGATCGCATGTGCCAGTCGATTCTCGATGAAGAAAAAACAGCTCCCTGGGAACGATTGCCGGGAATACACAAGTTGCCTCGTCGAGAACTCGCGGTAGCTCAACGACTGGCAGTGTGGCGAGAAGAGGAAGCGGCTGAACGCAATAAGCCGGCTCGACGAGTTCTTCGCGATGACCTGTTGATCGATCTCGCTCGCCGTCGCCCGCGATCTGTTCAGCAGGCTTTGGAAACTCGCGATTTAAATCGGCCCGAGTATCGTCGCAAGCTGGATGAAATGGTTGAGGTGATTGAAGAAGCGGGCCGCATTCCTGACGACAAGCTGCCGCGTCGCATTCGGTCGCGTGATGAGGCGTCTTCGGATGATCAGATTATTTCCCGTCTGCTGGCACTGGCTCTGGGAAATGTCTGTGCAGAGCTGGAGATTGCTCAGGCTTTGGTCGGAACAAACAAGGATCTCACGGAACTCGTGAAGTACGTTCGCACTGGCGAATCTTCCGAACTTCCACTGCTGTTAAGCGACTGGCGCGGCGAAATCTGCGGTGATTTACTCAAGAAGGTTCTCGAGGGGCGAGTTCGTTTTCGAGTCGCCCCATATGGATCATCGACGCCGCTGATTTTTGAAGATCAGCCGGAGTAATGCACGGTGGCAGACTCCGCGTTTGAGATTGATATTAGTAATCGACAGCCGGCTCTGGCATTCGATGAGAATCGGGTGCACGCCGCTGTCTTACGGGCACTTGCAATCGAGCAGGTCGCGTCGGCAGTGTTAAGCATTTCAATCGTCGACGATGCGGCCATCCATGTGATCAACCGCGATCATCTGCAGCATGATTATCCGACCGATGTCATCAGTTTTCAGCTCGATTTCGTTTCGGCGGACGATCTTCAGTGTGATGACGAGGTTGAAAACGAAGACGAAGAATTCGTGGACGAAGAATCCTCAGAAGATGATGCCGTAGTCGATGATGATTCTGCCAATGTTGTGGACTGTGAACTGCTCACAGAGGGCAGGGCAGCCGGCGCAGCAATCGAAGGAGAAATCATCGCCAGTGCGGAGATGGCTGTTAGTATGGCGACCGATGGAAAATGGTCAGCCGAAGCCGAACTCATTCTTTATATTGTGCACGGCCTGCTGCATATCTGCGGCTACGATGATCTGACGCCCGAAGAAAAGTGCATCATGCGTGCACGGGAACGAGCAATCCTGAGTGAACTTGGTCTGACCGCGATTTACGCTGAAGACGCAGAAGAAGATCGATACTGAACTATGAAGTGCGTTTATCACGAGCAGCAGATCTGTAATTCCTGTACGTTGCTCGGTCTGGAGTACAGTCAGACTCTGCAGCAGAAGACACAGACATTGACTGCTCTGTTTCCTGATGTGGCAATCGGTACGTTTCGAGGCGTCTCGTCGCCTCAAGGCGGGAGAATTCGCGCGAAACTGGCGGTATCCGGCTCACTGGATGAGCTGCAGATCGGCTTCTTCGATGATCAGCAAAAGGTCGTACCTGTCGATCAGTGCCCGCTGCATCATGTGCTGATCAACGATTCTATTGCCCACATTCGACAGATGATTCAGGCGGCCAGGTTGGTCCCTTATGATCCGAGCAGTGATCGAGGCGAATTGAAGTTTGTGGTGCTGACGTGCTCGCCCAGCCATCAGCAATTGATGATTCAGTTTGTGTTGAGATCAAAAGAGGCGGTCGATCGCATCCGCAGTCTGTGGCGAAAAATGACTGAGACGGAACGACAGGGGATAGCGATCATGTCGATCAATATTCAGCCGGCAAGATCCTCCGCGATCAGCGGTCGCGACGAAGTGGCGGTTTCCGAAGAGACAATGTTGCCGATCCGATTTGACGTCACCGATACCGACAATCGCGACTTACTGTTTGGCCCGCAGAGCTTTCTACAGACGAATTATGAAATCGCGACGGCACTTTATGCAGCGGCTCGCGGGATGATTCAGTCGAGCAAGGCTAAACGCGTGCTGGACCTTTACTGTGGCATCGGCGCATTTTCGCTGACGGCTTGTTCGCCTGAACAAAGCGTTGTGGGAATTGATAATTCCGAAAACGCCATCGCCTGTGCCAATGAAACAGTTCGCCGCAGCGGTCTGAGCAACGCGGAGTTTCAATGCCGAAGTCTCGAATGCACATCTGCCGACCAACTGACGAACCGCGATTTTGACACCATCATTTGTAATCCGCCGCGACGAGGACTCGACGCGGCCAGTCGAGCACTCATCTTCGCCATTCATCCGCAGCAGGTTATTTACTCCAGCTGTAACCCGGCGACCCTGCAGCGAGACATCGCGGAGTTGGCAGCCAAGTATCAGATCGTGGAGTTGTATCCCTTCGACATGTTCCCCTTCACGCCCCACTTCGAAGTTATCGCACTGCTGCAACGAAAAGCCGTGCGAAGCTGGTGAGCAATTTTGTGAGCGTTTTGCCGACGGCGCGGATCTAAGAACGAGAGCAGCATTCACGCAAAGAAACGGTGAGCGTGCAAGCCCGGCCTCATGCTGGCTTTGGGCCTGGTCGACCAGGCAATTCAGCCTCGAAGAACATGTTTACGCAGGCCAGATCTGTGAGCCGCCGTCGACTCGGAGAACCTGGCCGGTGACGAAGGCTCCGAGGGGACCGGCGAAGAATTCGACGACTCGAGTGACTTCATCGACGACACCCACACGGTCCAGTGTGCCGTCGGTGACAAGTCGTGCATCGTCGATTTTGCGAGTTCCGAGGAACCGGCCTGTTCGAGTGTCCCCCGGGGCAAGACTGTTGACGTTGATGTTGTACGGTCGAAGCTGTTCCGCCAGGCAACGAGTGTACTCGACAACACCAGCCTTGGCCGTGGCGTAGATTGAACTGCCCGCGACTCCCTTGAACGCAGAGATTGAACTCAGTGTCAAAATGCGTCCGGACTTGCGAGGCATCATGATCCGGGAGCATTCCTGACAGACAAGAATAGTGCTTAGAAGATTGCGATCAAGCACAGCGCGAATGTCTTCAATCTTAATGTTGACGGCATCATTCGGATTGGGCTTCCCACCGGCGGCCGCGATATCTCCGCCAGCATTGTGAACCAGAATATCGATCGGCCCAAGTTCACTGCAGACTGATGAAACAACCTGCTTGACGTGATCGGGATTTGTCAGGTCACCGAGCACTCGACACGTTTGCACGCCGTGGGTCTGACCAATCTCCAGAGCGGTCTGAGTCAGCGTTGTGCCTTCACCGTATTCGGCCGGTCCGTTCTCGCGCATGCCGTGCACGCCGACACTGCAGCCTAAAGAAGCAAGATGCTCCGCGAAGGCTCGCCCCAATCCACGACCAGCACCAGTCACCAGAGCGACTTTGCCTTCCAGCATTCTTGATGACATTCCAGACGTTCCTTTTATATTGCGACAGGACCGCCAGCAGGCGATCTGACAAAAATTTGCGCAGCAAAAAGCCCAGTCGAGTTGAATCGTGATGTGTCACGTTCAAACGCCTGGGCTATAAAACTTCAAACGGAGAGAGGGGGATTCGAACC
>CAMAXD010000110.1 GCA_945861975.1 Candidatus Kuenenia stuttgartensis
TACTCGACAACACCAGCCTTGGCGGTTGCATAGATGGAACTGCCAGCGATTCCTTTGAACGCCGAGATTGAACTCAGCGTCAGAATGCGTCCAGTCTTGCGAGGCATCATGATCCGGGAGCATTCCTGACAGACAAGAATAGTGCTCAAAAGATTGCGATCCAGCACCGCGCGGATATCTTCAATCTTAATGTTGACGGCATCGTTCGGATTCGGCTTGCCACCGGCGGCCGCGATATCTCCGCCAGCATTGTGAACCAGAATATCGATTGGCCCAAGTTCGCTGCAGACGGATGAGACAACCTGCTTCACATGATCAGGGTTTGTCAGATCGCCGAGAACTCGACAGGTCTTCACGCCATGAGTCTGATCAATCTCCAGAGCGGTCTGAGTCAGCGTTGTGCCTTCACCGTATTCGGCCGGGCCGTTCTCACGCATGCCGTGCACGCCGACACTGCAGCCTAAAGACGCAAGATGCTCCGCGAATGCTCGCCCCAATCCACGACCAGCCCCAGTGACCAGAGCGACTTTACCTTCCAGCATTCTTGATGACATTCCAGACGTTCCTTTGGTCTATTACGTCAGAGCCACCGGCAGGCGATCTGACAAAAATGTGCGCAGCAAAAAACCCAGTCGACTTGAATCGTGATTTGTCACGCTCAAACGCCTGGGCTATGAAACTTCAAACGGAGAGGGGGGGATTCGAACCCCCGGTACCATTTCTGATACACAGCATTTCCAATGCTGCACAATCGGCCACTCTGCCACCTCTCCAGTTTCTTCAAGCCTGCAAGCCCGAAGGCACTATCAAGCTTCGACAGCTTCTGCAGCAGCGGCCTTATCAGCCTTGCGCTGAATCACGCCGGCTTCACGAGTTTCCAGAGCAGCAACGGCAATCAGGCGACGCCTAAGCTGTCGGTAACCGGCATTCAGCAGACGCCAAACGGCGTTCTTGCCGCGAGCCTTTCCGGTGACTCCATCGGAGGCCAGCTTTGTTTCACAAGCTGACAACTGCTGCTGAGCTTTGGTCAGCTGACGTTCAATTCGAGATCGGTCCTTCAACATGCCGCACCAGTAAATTCAAAATCAAAAGGGAAATACTGTTATCGCAGGATGCAACTGAACATAGATTCGGATCTTGCATCGGGAATCGCGTATTCTTACAACCCGCTCCAGGTTCTTCAACGCGAAACCCCTGAATAAATGGGGATGTTCACGATCCGGGAGCCTACATCACTGCTGATCAGCAGAGTGAATGCCCTGTCTTCGAGTATCGACGGTCGGTGGGATCAGGGAAAAACCCAGAAAATCTGCATTCGAAGGTTTGGAGACGGAAGAGTAGTCGAAACAATGCCGGGCTTAACTGAAATCCGACTCTGACAAGAGAGAATTCCCGTGCCTCGCTATTCCGACCGTCTGCAGTTCGCGCTCCAAATGGCGACCCGCGCGTCCGAGCTGATTCTTCAGCATTATCAGGTTGATGGCTTGCTGGTTGAATCCAAATCCGACGAATCGCCCGTAACAGTCGCCGACAAAAGCGCGGAGCAACTGATGCGGCAAATGCTGGCGGAACAATATCCGGAAGACGGGGTTCTGGGGGAAGAATTCGATGACGTGCCCAGTCGCAACAGCTTCCGCTGGATTCTGGATCCCATCGACGGGACCAAAGCCTTTATCCATGGGGTCCCGTTATTCGGGACCTTAATCGGCGTGGAGCATGATGGTCGCATGGTCGCCGGAGTCTGCCGCTTTCCAGCTCTCCACGAAGTTGTGTACGCCGCAGACGGAGAAGGTTGCTGGTGGCAGATTGGTCAGCAGTCGGCACGCAGGACCGCGATCAGTCAGGTCACGTCGATTGGCTCAGCACGTCTGATGTTTACGGAGCCAACTCATTGGAGAACGACGGGGCGATTCGATTCCATTGTGCAAGTCATGGATCAGGTCAGGATTGCTCGCGGCTGGGGCGACTGTTACGGCCATGCGATGGTGGCCACAGGCCGAGCAGAGCTGGCGATTGATCCGCTGATGTCCCCATGGGACATCGCCGCGTTGATTCCGATTCTTCGAGAAGCGGGCGGATGTTGCACTGACTGGAAGGGGAATGAAACGATCACAGGCGGCGATGGCGTTTCATTTGTGCCGGCACTGCGCGATTCGGTGATCAGCATTCTGAGCACTGCACCTGCACTGAAAAAATAGACGCAGCAAAGTCGACACAGCATCGTTCGAAGCGAAATACAGCAGGCGAAAGGCGTGAGTTTGCAATTCTACTGCGATTGATCAGATCTGCTGCGTTGGGAGCTTTTCTGCGTTCTCCTCTTCGATCATTTCGGGAGGCAGAGTAGTCAACAAGTAAAGCACGCGGCGGGTTCCCAGATACAGTGTCGCACGCGTTGCATCTGAAATCTCGGTCACGCTGCCGGTTAAAGAGGAGTTGGCGGCCCTCAGTATGTGCTGGAGCACAGCCGGATGAACGGAGACCGCATTTCCGAAACGCATCAGGCTCGAATCTGATGATTCCAGCAAGTCAATCAGAGCCTTCAGTTCATCGCGTGAAATTCTGGCAGGTCTGGGCCTACGAAAGAGGCCACCTGTTTCGGTGTTTGCGGCCACATCAATCCTCCGCTTCGTCTCATTTTTCATGGCAGCGTCTTATTGCAGTTATTGGATGTAATTCAGCAAGTTTGGTGTCAACAACTGGCCCACGGCCGCCATCGTAAACTGCTGCAGATTGTTCAGCTCTTTCAGACGCAGGACGGCCTCAGCAATATCGGCAGAAACAGTGTCGCTATACTCAATTTTCTCCGCCAGTTTCAGGTCACCCGTGCGCGATTCCAGGCGATCAATCTGTTCGAGACTGACCGACTGAACTCCCACCATATCGAGGACATGATCCTGAATCCGTTCAATGTCTCCGATTCGTCGAGACAGGCTGTCACTACGCGTCGAATCGGGCATGTTCCGAGTATTCAAAATGTCATCTCGTAGTTCCCGAAGGACGCTGAAGACATCTGAGGTTCCGGGGAATTCCACATGATCAGTTCCGGCACGGCGGATGGATGTTGTGTCCAGATTGACAAGGGTTCCATCGCGAGGATCTGTAATCTGCTGATTCGTACTGAAGGAAACCGCAGTCCTCGTGATGCCACCGTCCAATGACAGGCTGCCGGTGGAGTCTATATCCACGGAGCCATTGAATCCGGCCGTGATTCCCGTGGTGTTCACGTGAACTTTTTCACCGAGAGCACCAGTGACAACAAGGTTTGTCATTGTGTTGTTGAAAGCGACCGGGTCGCCCCCGTTGAGCGAAATCGTTCCGGAAGTCCCTGTCCCGCTGGTGTCATTAATCTGGAAGACATTGGATCCACTGGGGCCGATGATCGTATCGCCAGCGGCAGAATCAGTTCCAGTGAGAATCCCCGAGCCGCCAGCAAACGTTGTGGAGTCATGAATTACCAGTAACTGCTTGGACCCCACGGCTGTGTCTGTGCCGGTTCCTGGTGCCGCCCCGGATTTCCCAACGACAACAGTTGGTTCGCGAGCTGCCGACTGAAATACCATGTCGCCCGGCAACAAGCCCTGACGTTCCACATCACCAGCAATGTAGAGCCCCGTACTGTCAGGTGTGCCGGCGTAGACGGTCTGCCCGCTGCTGTCGAGCGTTCCCGGAAAAGGTTGCGTATTGCTGGCTGTACCGCTGAAAAGATAACCGCTCTCATCGGAAGCATTTGCGGCACTCGTCATCTGCTGCAACAGGCCATCGAGCTGTGCTGCGATCGCTGTGCGCTCACTGTCGTCAGTCACATTCTGCGATTGAAGCGCGAGTTGCCTCGCTGTGGTCAGAAGGCTATTGATATCCTGCAGATGGACATGAGCCTGCTCAAGTCGGGACTTCACATGGCTGATAGAAACTTCATGGGCCTCCAGGCGGTCGACGCGATCCCTCTGAATCAGACTCCGCCTGATGGCTGCCGGATCATCCGACGGACGCTGAATTCTTAACCCGGTGCTGATCTGCTGCTGAGTGGTAAACAGCTCAGACGACTGCTTCGCAAGATATTTGCGAGCAGTGGCAGCCATCTGACTTTGTGTCACTCGGAAATCCATCGGTCTGGTTTCTTCTACCGCAAACTTTCAAAACCGAGCCAGAATCACGACGATCCCGCCCCATAATCAGAATTCTTTATCTGGCAATTGTGAACAGTTCTTCCAGCATCTGGTCGGCTACCGAGAGGAATCGAGCGGCAGCCTGATATGCTCGCTGGCCCTGCATCATCAAGAGCATTTCCTCATTAATGTCGACTCCGGACAGGGCATCCCGGTCTGCCTGAAGTCGAGACTGATAATTCTCCAATTGAGTGCTTCGACTGTCTGCGGCCTGAACGATCAGCCCCGATTCCGCCGTGATATCCGCAATCTCTTCCGTGAATGTTCGACCGGAGAGTTCATCAAGTCGGAGATCTCGCAGTTTCGCCATTGAAGCCAGATTGATGGCGTCGCCGGGTTGCCCCGTTGCAGAAGTTGCCAGCCTTTCAGGATTTCGGCGAAGTTCCTCCCGAACCCTGAACAGGCCCGGCTCAGAACCTGAAAACAGCGAATTGATCCCCAGTGCGGATAGAATGCCTGTTTCATCCGCGTTATTTGTAAGCGTCAGGGAGAATGTGTCTGCGGCATTGATTGTGCCGCTACCGAACTGCAATGCAACACCGTCGCGAATCTCGACAGCAGTTCTCGCTTCGTAACCGGCACCAATGTTTTGGAGTGCGATGACCTGTCCGGATGAATTCCGGATTGTCGCCGTCAGTCCCACGGTTTCACCGACTGTCCCCGGACCGGAGAAAGTCACGCTCCAATCATCCGGGGCATCTCCATGAAAATGACCGCTGAACTCCGGGCGACTTGTGCCTGTCATACTGGTCAGAACCGGGACATTGTCAGGACGCCCGGCAAAGTCAATGGAGTACGATCCCTCTGCTGAGATCATCAGAGTCTTGCGTACGGTATCGATGGTCGCAACAACCCCATCAAGAGCTGTCAGCTTCGTGGCGATGTCGGTCAGAGATTCGGTCGAGGTGTCAATGGAGACCTTTTCCGTGCGACGAATCCCGGTCGCATCTTCTGTCACCGTGATGTACAGATCGCCGCTGTTGATAGGAAATTCCGGAACGCTGTTGTTCAGCGGCACCGTCAGATCCAGGACACCGCGCGTCCCCAACAGCACGGAATACGGCCCCTGATCGGACACACCCTGCGCATGCTGTTGGTCGACAGTGCGGATGATTTCCCGAGCCATGTCACGCAGGCGTTCGCGAAACGAGGGGATCGTTTCATTCAACGCGGTCGTCATCGCCTTCAGTTTTCCGGAGCCCAGCGACAGGGGCGTGGTCAGCTCATTGAGCGTGATCCCGGTGGTCCCGTTGCGATAATCACGGGACCGCAATGCGGCCGATTGATTGCCCACGACAACGGCACCACCGGCTACAAGAACCTGTTCCCGACCGTCTCCAAGACTAACGGAGTCTGCATCAACCCATTCCGTGAGTTTCGTGACCATGGCATCACGACGATCCAGCAGATCATTGGGCTCACTGGATGAAGCACGGGTCTGAAAGATCAGCGAATTGAGTCCCGCAATATCGTTGAGCAGTTGATTAACGTCTTTGATACCATCATCAACATTCAGCCGCACATCGCGTTCAAGAGTGGCCAGTTTCTGGTCCAGAGTATTAAAGGAACTCATCAGTTCATCGGCCGAGGAAAGGAATTCCTGACGCACCGTCAGGTCCTGTGGCGCGTTGGATGACTTCTCAAGGCGGTTGAAAAAATTCGACAACGTTTCATGAATCGTTGCGTCTCCCGGAGTCAGCAACGACTCGATCTGCCGATTGATTTCCAGCGCCTGCTGGCTGGTGCCGGCTTCGGAGGTATTGCGAAGCAACGCTGTCTCTACGGCACTGTTGCGCAGTCTCGCAATTCGAGAAACATCGACGCCAGTGCCGATATGATGGTCATCGTCGCGAAGGGGGAAACGGGTATTCAGTTCCACTCGTTGACGGTGATATCCGGGCGTCGCCGCATTGGCAAGATTATTCCCCAGCACCGACAGCGTCTGCTGTTGTGCGCGGAGAGAGGATAATCCAATTTCAAACGCCTTCATGGATCCGTCTTTTCACGAACGAGTTTCAAATCGAAAGGCCGCTGGATTCAGATTTCTCTGCCCGCTGGCGTCGTAACGATCAGAGCTGAGTGAGCCGGGCAGCGAATCCATGATAGTGAGCTGAATTCGTCGCGATTCGTTCACAATCCACGCCGCTGTGCTGGCCAGAGTTTTGATCTGCACGAGAATTCTCTGCAGACGCTGACGAGCCGGGATCAACAGGGCCGCAGCCGCAGGAGTTGCATACGGCAACAGTGCAGAAAAGCAGACCTGTTCCGGTGGGATGCCCAGATACTGGGAAAGGTTACTGATGACTTTGCTGCGATTCTCCAGCAGGAATGCCGCATGCTGGAGACTTTGGTCGATTCGGACCCGCAGTTCTCTCTGCTTTGAATCATCAGTGGAATGAAACGGCAGATCCTTGAGAAGTCGCATGGTGTTGCGTAACGAAACTTCCTCAGCATCCACGTGAACAAGCAGTCCCCGCAGATGTTCAGGTTGCAGCAGGCACGGCGGCGCTGGAGCGGAATTGCTCATTGTTGTACTCCTCGATTCCCTTCGATCGCCGACCACTCATCTGCCCCCGAGTTGCGTAGTCTGCAAGCTGATTCTTTGCGGTGGCGGATTCGAATAACGATTCCAGCCCCGTTTGCGAACCTCGGGCCAGATGCTGACCCATGAACATGTCGAACATACCGCCGTAGGTATCGCTGTGATCGCCCGGGAAAAAACCTTCTCCATTGTTCGTTTCCCGGAGCTGCTTGATCATCATCGACATGAACACACCTTCAAACTCTTCAATCACTTTCTGGACTTTTTCAGATTTCTCTGAATCCTTTGGCACAGAGTTCTTCGACGCTGCTGCCTTGTCTGTCTTAACAGCTTCCGTCCCTGGTAGAGCAGGGTTATTACTGATGTTCATCTGATCTCCTTGTCGCAACAGGCCCGAATTACTTCAATTCCAGCTCGGCATGCAGAGCGCCGGATTCTTTGAGCGTCTGGAAGATCGAACTCAAATCTCGCGGGCTGACTCCCAGTGCATTCAGAGAACTCGCCAGATCGCCCACGGTTACGTTCTCTTCGATCACGCTGATCGCCCCGGGTTGTTCCAACACATCGACAGAAGTTCTTGGAACCACGGTCGTCTCGCCTTCACTGAACGCATTGGGCTGCGAGACTTCCGGAGTCTCTGCGGTACTGATAATCAGGTTGCCGTGAGTGATCGCGACCTTCGAAAGTTTCACGTCCGCACCAAAGACGATCGTCCCTGTTCGTTCATTGATCACGACGCGAGCCGTATTACCGGGAACGACGGTCAACTCGTGGCATTCTGAGATAAATCGGTGAGGGTCACCTAGTGCCGAAGACGGTAGACGCACTGCTACAGTGGCGGGGTCCAGCACGGCCGCACATCCCGGAGAGTATTGATTTATGGCCCTGCTCATGCGGTCCGCGGTCGCATATTGTGGATTGCGGAGCAGGAATTGAAAAACATCGCCGTCAAAGATTCGGCATGGGATTTCTTCTTCGACAATCGCTCCCATCGGAACACGTCCGGTCGTGGGATGATTCTTCGTGACGCTGGCCGCTTGGCCTCCAAAGTCACCACCGTTCAACGAAATTGGTCCCGAGGCGATCGCGTAGACCGTCCCATCAACGCCTTCCAGAACTGTCTCGGTGAGGACTCCACCATGCAGACTCTTGGCGTTATCAAACGCTGAAACGAGGGCGTCCAGTTTCTGACCATTCTTGGCATGAGCAGGCAGCACAACAGTGACACGGACGACGGACATGTTGTCGGTCTTCTCCTGGGAACGCTGAATATTCTCGCGCAACGTGGGGTCTGCTCGATTCCCCATTTTCTGCAGCAGCAGAAGCGCAAATTGCTTCGTTGTCGGGGTCGTCCCACCTGTGCCCGCAAGCCCTGTGATCAGCCCGAAGCCACTGATTGTGTTCGGATGCTCGCCACGGATCGTGGTGATATCCTTGATGCGAACCAGTGGTCCGCTCTCCTGTGCATTCACTATCGAAGTTGAGCTTGTGGCCAGAATCACGGCCATCACCGGAATCCACCAGGTCTCAGAAATTCGCCATGTTGTCCGAGGAAGACGTATCATGATGTAGTCCGTCATGTTGTCTGTTGTGTGCGACTTGCTTTTAGGAGGCCGTTGAAAAAGGTGTCTGGACTCTCCAGCGGGTCATCTTCGTTGTGTTTCTGTGCCGCCTCCAAAGTTCCGGACACCAGCTCCGGTTTTGTATGGAGTTCGTCGGCCGAGAAGATCTTTCAGAACGGCCACACCTTGTTCGCAGCGCGGCCTAGCCAGCCCTGTCGCGTAAATTTCTGTGATGTGCCTTCGCCTTCGTAAACTGTCTTGAGGTCTGCGACATAGCGAGAGCTGATTTTGTTGTCGGGACCAATATCGATTGGACGGACAACTCCCGAGATAACCAGTGTTCGTTGTTCCCCGGCAATGCTCAGACAACGTCGACCGGAGATCACAAGATTGCCGTTTGGCAGGACGTCCACAACAGTGACCGTGATGTGGTCCGTGTATTCTCTTGAATCACGATAATTGGCTTTCCCGGAGAACACTCGTTTGGCCGAACTGGCGAAGTCGAGCGATGCGGTCGCCGCCTGAGTTGCCAAGCCTCCGCTGGAACTCGCTGAATAATCCGCAGAAGCTCCATTGCTGGAGTTCTTATTCATGGATCTGTCCTCGCTGTTATCCACTTCACTGGCTTCACTAATAATCATTGTGAGCAGATCGCCGACGTTGCGGGCTCGTGAGTCATAGAACAAATAGGCTCGTTGAGGATCGCGTTTTTTCCACAGCGAGTCAGCCCTTGCATTTGGCGATTCATAAGTCCCTCCTGCCACGAAAATGACGATCGCACAGGTTGTGGCTGCCGATCTTTTCACAGTTCTTAACATGATGGCGATCCCTTCTATCAATCAATGAGAACCAGAACGGTGCCAGGGCTCATGACCTTGCCGCTGAACAGATTATCTGATTCACGATTCAGCAGTTTGATGTTGTCACCGATACCAGCATCCTGCATGGCTTCGACATTACGAAGTCTTGTTTGCAGTTTTCCTGCGCGAGCATACGCGGTGACAAGATCCCCCTTCTTGATCAGGATCCGCCCGCCGGCTGGCGTGGTCTGAAAATCCCGAGCTTGCAGGATGGTTCCGGGAACGACATTCGTGCGAACTCGCTGACCGAAAACCTGTGAGCCGTCCAGTTCGTCCAGATTGGTCGACACAAAACGCCGTTCGAACTGTACAGAACGTTCGTCGATTGGTTTGTCACGAGTTAACGCGACCTTCGCGACTGCGACTGTCTGACGCTTACGAATATCAAACGCGGCCGATCGAGTGGCGACGATTCGATCGCCGTCCCAGATCTGAATTTGCATGATCGACCTGCCGGGACCAACGTTTTGTGGTGGATTGACTTTAGCCATCAACCCATCGACATCTCGAATATTCGGAGGAAGCGATTGCACGAATACACTCTGCAGTTTTACCGCAAGGTCTTCTCGATCTCCTCCCATGATCGCAAACGCCACTTCGGTGGCGGCATCCTCAATGACAGTATCTGTCAGAAGCTCGGGTTGCCGAAATGAAACTCGAACTTCGGGCGATCCGATGACGCGAATTTCTTCCACTAACCATCCTGCCAGAACCAGACGCGTTGTGATGGATCGAGCGCTAATTGTTTCATCAGGCACCGTCAAATCCAGCAGTCGCAATTCGAGAGCCTCAGCAGCGATCTGGTCGGACACCGATCGACTTTTCACCTTGGCCACATCCCGCAGCAGTACCTGAGGCGAAAACACTGTCGCCACATTTCTCAGTTCGATAACTACTTCCGCTGCGCAGACCGTGTGACAGCAGACCATCATCACAACAGCGGTCTGCAGCAGACGGGGCAATGACTTAAGGATGTTCTTTTTCATCAGATTACCTCACAATATCAACTGAAGTTGACAGCATTTCATCGGCAGCTCGAATGGCTCGGGAGTTGATCTCGTAGGCTCGCTGAGCACTGATGAGAGAGATCAGTTCGGTGACGACTTCGACGTTGGCTCCTTCCAGCGTTCCCGATCGAACCGTTCCAAATCCCAGAACTCCAGGATTCGATGCCGTCGGTGGTCCGGACGCAGCAGTGTTCGCAAAAAGATTGCTGCCTTCGTTGGACAGGCCGCTGGGATTGGAAAATGTCGAGATCTGGATTTGCCCAAGATTCACCGGCACCTGATCCGTTCCCGTCGGCTGTCCCTGAACTGTTCCGTCAGTGCCAATCGTGATGCGATTGACATCGACGCCAGTGGGGATGGTGATGTTTGGAATCATGAGATATCCGTCACCATTTACGAGTCGGCCCTGATCATCCATACGAAAGCCGCCCGCTCGAGTATACCGAGTTTCTCCGTTGGAAATCTGGACAGCGAAAAACCCATCGCCTTCAATCATCATGTCCAGAGGATATCCTGTCTGCTCGGGAGTTCCCGGGGCAAAGTGTTTGTTTGTAGCGACGATGCGAACACCGTTACCGATCTGCAATCCGGTGGGCGACACCTGATCATTACCGACTGAGGTTCCGGGTGTCCGATGGTTAGTGTAAATCATGTCCGCAAAGTCGACTCGACTGCGTTTGAAGCCAGGTGTATTGACGTTCGCGAGATTATTCGCGGTATTGTCAATCATCATTTCCTGGGCCTTCATGCCCGTCGCACTGGAATACAAAGCTCTTAACATGAATCAGAAATCCTTCCCTGATGGGTTTAAGCTGGAGGATGTAGAAAGAGTGTTATCGTAATCCGATCCGCTTCTGTACGGATTCGGCAATGGTCTGCAGAGCCTTCTGGGCGGCGTCCAGATGACGCGAGCATTCAATCAATGTCAGCATCTCATCAATCGAAGAAGTGTTCGCGAGTTCCAATTGTCCTTGTTGCACCAGGGCTGTTCCCGTCTGAGGGACCACGTCGCTCGGAGCAACAAATAATGATGAACCGGCAGCAGCCAGAACGTTGTTGTCTGCAAACCTGGCGATCGAGAATTCACCGAACTCTTCGTTATCCGCCAGCAGACGTCCGTCGGCAGAGACTTCGATTTTTTCCGTGGAAATCGTATCCGGAACCACAATCGGACCGCCTGACCCCAAGACCGGCAGCATATCGATGGTCACCAACTGGCGATTTGTGTCGACGTAGAAGGAACCATTCCGCGTATAAAGCGGTCCGTCCGGACCTTTAATCGTGAAGAAGCCGTCGCCCTGCAAGGCAAAGTTGAGTGGGTTTCCGGTGTCTTCCAGGTGCCCCTGCTGAAAATCGTAACGCGGCTGAGTTGTCGCGGTCCCCAGCAACTCCGACGACATCGTGTTGTTGACGCTTGGCTGCCGTGATGGAAACATGGTTTCGAAAGTGGTGTTGGCAACCATCTTTCTGCGATAGCCCGGCATTTGGATGTTAGCCAGATTTTCTGCCGCAACCTCGTGTCGCCGCGTCGAGGCGTCAATGGCAGTCGCAGCGCTGTATAAACCCGGTATCATGAGGTCCGTCCCTGAATTCAAGCCTCCCTGCGATGTCCGTTCCGCAGGGCAATCAGAGTTCAGTAGCAATTCACGAGCCGAAATCTGTGGCAGTTTTGCGTCTGTATCAATTAGGCCGGTTCTGCGGCGATTATCGAAGATTTCGATTAGGCTATTTTTGCGTACGTCCTCTCAGAGGGCGGCACGGCGGAAATAATTTCCTGACGACAAAGGAAATTATTTCCCTCTGGGCCATTAGTGCCTCTCAGCAGGTGACTTCAAATCTGAAACGCGGATCCAGGTGCCAGCAGAAACGCCGGCTCATTCAAACCCACAGGCCATCACGGGGATCCCTGGGGTTGAGTTCTGCAAGCTTCTCATACAGTGCACGAGTTTCCTCGGAGAGATCTTTGGGGACGGAAATCTTCAGCACCACAAACTGGTCGCCTCGATCACCGGTTTTGTGATGGAGAACTCCTTTGCCTCGCAGACGCAGTTTAGCTCCGCTGGAGGTTCCCGGCGGAACAGTCAGAACAACGGTTCCTTCGGTCAGTGTTGGCACATCAACCTTTGCCCCGAGCGCTGCTTCTGACGGCGAGATTGGAACGTCAACGAGCAGGTTCTGGCCATCGCGACGGAACCAGGGATGAGTCGCAATGTGGACCGTGACGATCAGATCACCGGCCGGCCCGCCACCAGAGCCGGGATTTCCCTGCCCTGCCAAACGAATCGATTGGCCATCTTCAATCCCGGCAGGAATCTTCACGCTCAGCCGTTCGCTCTTCGAACCGTTCTGCAGCGAAACAGAATGCTCGCCACCTTCGACGGCCACAATAAATGGAACGGTAATCTCCGCCTTCGCGTCCTGGCCTTTCTGAGTTCGCGGCTGTCCTCGTCGGCCACCACCGGTGAACGGGTTACCGCCGCCGCCAAACATTCCGCCCAGAATGTCGTCCAGATCAAACGAGGCACCGCCGCCGCCACCACCAAAACCCTGAAACGGATTACCTCCCCCGGCACCGCCTCGCGCGGCATGACCGAACTGGTCGTAAGCTTTGCGTTTCGCCTCATCGCTCAGGGAATCGTAGGCCTCGGTGATTTCAGAGAATTTCTTCTCAGCATCAGGATCCGCGGGCTTCACGTCCGGATGGAACTTCTTCGCCAGCTTCTTGTAAGCCTTGCGAATTTCATCCTGTGAGGCACTGCGGGGAACACCGAGCACTTCGTAGAAATCACGTTTTGACATCGCTGTAGAAGCTCAGGATTGGGGTAGGAAGGGAAATGTGTGCGGAAAGGAACACTGAGACCACGGAGGTCGACTGCCGCCGAATCTTAGCAAGTTGCCAGAAAATGTTGGCTATTCCTGCCATATTGGACGGCATTTCGTCGGCCCCATGCGAAACCGCAAATGGAATGCCGCTGAATCCGGAACTTCCGATTTGAGGGGATCGTGGTGTCAGATTCGCCGCGACACTGATCACGCCGCCGCGGAGGACTTTTCCGAGGTTCTGAGCCGCCATACAATGATTGGTCACGAGTTTTGTGTCGACAACATTCATCCGTTGGGGAATTCAGAGGAATCGATGAGCAAGTTTGAATCTGTATCCGTCGTCAAGGCTGCTAATGTTTACTTCGACGGCAACGTCACCAGCCGCTCGGTAGAGTTCGCTGATGGCAGCCTGAAAACTTTGGGGATCATGCTTTCTGGTGAATACAAGTTCAATACCGGCAAGCCAGAGCTGATGGAGATTCAATCCGGCGAATTGACGTATTGTCTCGCCGGGGAAACAACCTGGCGTTCAGTCAGGGGAGGAGAAGCTTTCAATGTTCCCGGGAACTCCCATTTTCTACTGAAGGTGACGAAGGTCACAGATTACATCTGTTCTTTTCTGTGAAAGCGTTTTGAGGAACGTAGGGCGGGACAAGTTCGCATTGCGAACGCCGGCCCACCGATTTGCTGCATTCACACCGGTGGGCCGGCGCCGCGCTGGTCCCACCCTACACAAAATCACAACCTCTTCCGGATGTGATTCTCTGCACTCCTGATCAGGCCTGCCTATGAAACCGCATCAAGGGCTTTTGCTTCTTCTGACTGCACTCGTAAGCGGCATGCCGCTCTCGGTGATGGCTCAGGAGGGCGCGTTGGCCCCGCTGCAGCTCGATTTCAATCGCGACATTCGCCCGATCCTCGCGGAGAACTGTTTCTATTGTCATGGGCAGGATCCCAACAAACGTGAAGGTGCCCTGCGTCTGGATGATCGCGACGCCGCAATGACCGCCGGCGCAATTGTCCCCGGGAACATCTCGGCCAGCTCAATTCTCCAGCGGATTCACTCCGAAAATCCCGATGAGCAAATGCCGCCGGTCAAGTCCAACCGACATTTATCCCCTGAACAGAAAGCGTTGCTGCAGCGGTGGATTTCTGAAGGCGCCGTTTACCAAAAGCACTGGGCATTTGTGGCACCGGTTCGGCCTGCCGATCCCGAGGTGACTCGGAGAGATTGGTCGCGAAACCCCATCGATCGCTTCGTGTTGGCGAAACTGGAAAGCAGTGGTCTGCAGCCATCGCCGGAAGCTGATCGAGCGACGTTGATCCGTCGGCTTTCGATTGATTTGACCGGCATCCCTCCCAAGCCTGACGAGGTCGATTTGTTTGTCGCTGATCAAAGTCCGGATGCTTACGCGAAGCTTGTCGATCGCCTGATGGCCAGTCCTCATTACGGCGAACGAATGGCTCTCAGTTGGCTGGATGCAGCTCGTTACGCTGACAGCAATGGATTCCAGCAGGATGGTGACACGTGGCAATGGATCTGGCGTGATTGGGTCGTGAAGTCGTTCAATGAAGACCTGCCGTTTGATCAGTTTACCATCTGGCAACTGGCCGGTGATCTGCTTCCGGACGCAACGGACGAGCAGAAAATCGCGAGCGGATTTAATCGCAATCATCTGCTGAATGGTGAAGGCGGCGCCATCGCGGAAGAACAACGCTGGGTAATTCTGTTTGATCGAATGGAGACGACATCAACAACATGGCTCGGGCTGACCATGAATTGTGCGCAGTGTCATGATCACAAATATGATCCGATGACGCAGCGTGATTACTACAGCATGCTGGACGCGTTCAATCGAGTTCCTGAGTCCGGAACGCCGCAGTACTTTTCGTCACGAGTTCGCGTTGCGGCGCCGTTTCTCGAATATCCATTTCCGGAAACGAAAGCTCGCATTGCCGAGTTCGATACGCAGATCGCTGCACTTGAAGCGGAGGTCACCAGGGGCGTCGACGCGGCATATGAAGAGTGGCGAGCCGGGTTGATCGTGGACGGCAAGCTGCGAGAGGGCTCGGAGTTACCAGAAACACTGGCTGCGCAGGTGATCAAGCCTGAGGGAGAACTCAACGAAGACCAAAAGAAGGCCTTGGCAACAGACCTGCGAAAACATTTCTCGGAGAAAATTCAGCCCACCCTGGGCGACAAAGTCCCGGCGATCAAACA
>CAMAXD010000111.1 GCA_945861975.1 Candidatus Kuenenia stuttgartensis
GCTCGATGCTTGAGGCCCATCGTCGTCAGCCGCACGTTTTCGCGAATCACCTGCTCGGTCGTCATCCCTTCAATCAGCCACGGCGCTCTTTGAAAGCGAAACTGCAGATCCTGAGTCCGTGTGGCCAGCACATTAACATGGTCGTACGTATGATTGCCGATGGGATGGCCCTCGTTGGCGAGCTCCGTCAACCACGACACATCAGGTTGTTCGAGTACTCGGCCGACACAGAAATAGTGGATGTATCCGCCAGCCTGTTTGACTCTTCGCCCGGCTTCGACCGCGTAGGCTTTCGTGGTTTCGTTGAGATTTCCCTTTTCAAAGTTCCAATGCGTATCTTCCCAGGCCGGGAAATTGGCGGACATTTCCAGATCCAGCGTGATCGCGATCTGAGCTGTTGATCGCTCCTTGATTGGCCTCGCCCCGGTGCAGCAAAAGGCCGCCACTGCCGAACTGGCCAGGAACCCTCGGCGAGACAAAGTCCTGTTAAACGTAACCTGCGAAGGCAGAGATGGACGGCTGATGCTCATGAAAATTTTCTCCGATCTCATGGAAAACGACAGAGTTGTCGCCTCGGGCGAGGCAGTGAGCTGGAAGGCAGGGACATCATGGTGGGAGTGCGGATCGCCAGCATTCTCGCAGAGAACCGGGCGGAAGTCACCAAAGAGCATCGTTTGTCCTGATAACCGCGTGGCAGGAAATGGCCAGCCGGTTTTCTCAGGCACGTGGTCTCGATGCGTTTGTTGAGATTCTGCCGTTTAGCGTCTTGCCAGAATCGTGCTGCTTGTGAGAATTCCCGGCCAGTTGATTGTCGCCGGTTTCCGCAAAATACAGGTTTTACTTCGTCAGCTCAGAGGCCCGCATCACCACGATGTCAGATCACTCCGCAATTGACTGTTTTCTTGATCAGGAGCTGAGTTCCTTTCAGCGCGACGGCTATTTTGTCGCGCGGGGGATAATGCCGGCAACTTACATCGAAACGATGAAGCAGATTACTCAGCGAGATCTGGCGGCTCATCAGGGTGATATCGAATACGAAGCCGAACTGAATTATCCCGGCGCACCGCAATCGCTGGAGGCTGAAGGTGGGCGGACCGCGCGAAGGTTGCGGCAGGCAATCAGTCGAGATCCCGTGTTCCTGAAGCTCGTCAGTGAACCGTTTCTTTTGAATCGACTCAAGCAGTTGCTGGGGCCACATATTGTCATGCCTCTCACGCACCATAACTGCATTATGACCAAGCAGCCTCGCTTCAGCAGCGACACCGGCTGGCATCAGGATACTCGCTACTGGTCGTTCACCAGTGGCGAACTGGTCAACATCTGGATCGCCCTGGGCCCGGAGTCACCTCAGAATGGCTGCCTGCAGGTTCTGCCCGGAACACACACTGGTCCCGCGCCTGCGTCTTTGCTGGATGAAGCGTTGTTTCTGCGAACTGATATGGCGGAGAATCAGTCGGTACTGAAAACCGCGCAGTCGGTGGAGTTACTGCCGGGAGATGTCTTGTTCTTCCATGCGCGATGTTTCCATGCGGCGACACGGAACTATTCAAACGAGACGAAGCAATCGGTCGTATTCACTTTTCGGGAGTTGGAAAATTCGCCGACGCCTGGATCTCGATCGGCACAATGGCCGGAACTCCTGCTGTCGTAAAGTTCACAATACAGGCAAAGCTTGCCACCAGCCTGGCATGGTCCGCGGCAAAATATCAGTCACAGCACCGTTGCCTGAATTGCGATCTTTTGAAGACGAATGCTGCCGGTTATCATGAGGTCACAGAAAGGAATCCAGATGATGACGGATCGCAGGAATGGACGCCGTTTTGCTGTCCCGGCTAACCGCAGGCTCACATGGGATCTGTTGACATTTCATCGCGAGATTCCGCTCTGCGCGCATGATCGGCAAATGGATTTGACCGCGATCTCAGCGGCCAGAACCGAGTGTACTCAAAGAATTTCCTGGCCGGCGCTGTTCATAAAAGCCTATGCCCTCGTGGCTCAGGAGATACCAGAACTTCGCCAGACCTGGTACGTTTGGCCATGGGCTCACGTTTATCAGCATCCAACAAGTGTGGCAGCGTTGACCGTACACAAAGAATTGCAGGGCGAGCCGTGGCTCTTCTGGGGACTTTTCCGTTCGCCGGAACTGCTTGGTTTGCAGGAAATTCAGTCGACCATCGACCAGTTCCAATCCCAGCCCGCTCCACTGGTTTTTCGGAATCAGTGGCGGTTAGCGCATCTGCCAACTTTCCTGCGGCGGCTGGTGTGGTGGTGGAACCTGAAAATTGAGACGCGGAAGCGAGCCACGCGACTGGGGACATATTTTGTTTCAACCCTCTCCGCGCAGGGTGTTGAGATTCAGTTACCGCCGTCGGTTCAAACCGGATGCCTGACCTACGGACCGCTTGATAAGCACAACGTCTCTCGCGTGACGCTGGCGTATGATCACCGAATCATGGATGGCACTCTGGTTGCTCGCGTGTTGAAGCGTCTGGAGTGTGTGCTGAATGAGTCATTGGTTACCGAACTGAAGGCTGTCACTCAATCGATCTTGACTCATCGTGCTGCCTGAATCGAAATTGCAGATGCAGAAAAGTGTTCTTTAGCTGGAGAACGCCATGTGTGAAGAGTCGGATTCACCGAAATTGCCTTTTGATCAATGTTTGCCGCGTGAACGCCGTCCCTTCTTTCCCTCGGGGGGAGAAAGTGGCCGATAGGCCGGAAGGGGGGGGGGGGTAGAAGGCAGCGTGCTAAAACGGCCCCCTCAACCCGGCCCTCTCCCCGAATTTTTTGCAAGAACGCTGCCATGCGACACCACGCTGTATCCGCAAAAAAAATCGGGGGAGAGGGGCAACATGGCGCTGTCCAGTTAGTCATTAGCACGCTGTGTTTTATAGAATCAGGCGGGGCCGTACAGAGGTCTGCTACAGGATTGATCGGCAGCGTAGATTGGGTCGTGACTGGAATCCTCCCGGCTTGTTCAAATCCTTTCGATTCCAGAAAGCTGCATACCTCCTGCCTGACCGCCAAGCCCCATCAGCAATTCAAGTCCATGACTGAAGGCAAACGGAGCAGCACCGATCAGCAAACCTGCAAGAATGAGAATCAGCGGCTTCAGAGACTTCGAGAAATGAATCAGCCCATAAAGCAACGGCCCGACAAGTGTCGTCAGTACCAACAACGCCGCCAGAAAACTCCCTCTGGAACGATAGGCCTGAGCGATCAGCCACAACAGCCCGACCAGCAGCAGCAGCCCGCCAAAGAGTAATCCAACGCCAACAACTTCAGACACTGAAACACCCTTCAAGAATTATCTTCGGGCTGCCCCGCTCACTAACAACGGCGTTCAGCAACCCTCGCCGATCGGCGTCCCTGAGCAGCTCGATAGACATCCACATAGCTTTCCGCGCTGCGAGTCCACGACCAGTCACTGGTCATTCCGTTCTGCACAAGCTTTTGCCAGATCGACTTCTGCGAATAGCACTGAAGTGCTCGTTCTACCGTGCCGGCGAATGCCTCATTAGTGTAGTCAGAGAATGAAAATCCTGTTGCTGTTTCCAGAGATTTCGCGCCGACTTCAGGGCTTTTTGTATCCGACGGGTAGTTGATCACGGAGTCCGCGAGTCCTCCGACTTTGCGAACGATCGGCACCGTGCCGTATCGCAAACTGTACATCTGATTGAGACCGCAGGGCTCAAAACGACTGGGCATCAGAAACGCGTCCGCTCCTCCTTCGATCTGATGAGCCAGTGACTCATCAAAACCGATCTCGACTGCGACCTTAGTCGGATACCGCAACGCCAGATCTCGCAATTGACCTTCGCAGATTGGATCGCCGGTACCAAGGAATACCATCTGGATGTCCTTCGACAGCAGACGGTCGGCTGATCCCATCACCAGATCAAACCCTTTCTGATCGGCCATGCGCGAAACCATACCGATCAGCGGAGTGCCGCTCTGCTGTGGCAGTTTCATACGTTGCTGCAGTTGTGATTTGCAGCGGGGCTTTCCCACAGCCACCGTCTCTGCAGTAAAGTGCGAGGCAAGATGAGGATCAGTTCCAGGATTCCAGACGTCAGTGTCGATGCCGTTCAGAATTCCCACGAGATCTCGATTGCGATATCGTAGAAGGCCTTCCAGGCCGTAGCCGCCTTCCGGATGGCAGATCTCTTCAGCATAAGTTGGTGAGACCGTTGTGATCTGATCGGCGAAGGCAATTCCTGTCTTCAACAGGTTAAGATCTCCCCACGCTTCCATCTGGTGATGATTGAAGTATCGCCAGTCCATTCCTGTGAGCGGCAGATCAAAATGCCAGAATCGGCCCTGATACGCCATGTTATGCAGCGTCATGACCGTGCTGGTGTTTTCGAATCCCGGACGATTCGCATATTGACTATTGAGCAACGCCGGAATGATCCCGGTCTGCCAATCGTTGCAGTGAATCACATCGGGACGCAGAATCATCTGCCGTGAAATTTCCAGCACGGCTCGGCTGAAGAAGCAGAAGCGTTCGCAGTTGTCGACGTATCCGTGCCCGTGTTCCTGATAGAGTTGTCGACGATCAAAATAGTCGGACTGCCGAACCAGCAGAACTCGAACTCCTGTGCCGGGCAACTGAGTCCAGTTCACCGTGCCAGCGACTGATCGACCATTCATCGGAATTGTAAATCGTAGCCCGGTCTCCGAAATCGTCGGCAACCCTTTCGCTGACTGCCGCATCAGGAAATAATCCGGCACGATCAGCGTAACGTCGTGCCCCAGTTGGTCCAATGACTTAGCGAGTGCTCCCACGACGTCTGCAAGGCCACCAGTTTTTGAAAACGGTACTGCTTCGGAAGAAGCCAGCACAATACGCAGCGGACGAACTGAGTTAGACATAGTCAGCCTTACTTTCCACAAACGGTGATCTCGCCGGTCTGCTGCTGAGGGTTATTCAGAGAATGAAGGGGCTCTGAACACTCATCTCCTCACGGTACGATTTTCGGCCGGGTATTCCCGCAATACAGCATTCCGAACGTTGCCTCAAATGTGACCGCGGGACAAACCGACCTCGCGGAAGATTCGTCGAATGACCGAGGTTCCGCAATTCTCTCGGAAGACGTCCGGCCTTCGACATAGCATGCCACAAAGTCGCTTTGTCGGCTGAGCCCGCGGGGATTCTGACTTTGACTTTCAGGAAAATCCGGCAGTCTACGGAGCAGGCGACGGTCACGTCCCTTCTGACGAATTTAGCGGTTCTATTGACGAGAGAGCAGGCTCAAAGACAAAGGAATGGCGGAGGCCAGCCCACAATTTAGCGAGAGGAGACAGCGAACACCCCGAGCCCATCTGCCCAGGGCACATCGGCCCCGGGCACATTAAATGAGGGGAAGGTCACAGAGTGACATTTGCAAAGGCGTGGGATAAACTCAGCCGTTGTTCGGAGCGTGAATCAGTTAGCCGCATCAAGCCGCCACAGAATATGAATGGTTCCCGATGAAGATTGCCTGTGTTCAGACAGACGTCAGTTTTAAAGATATCAACGCCAACCTGAGTTCGCTGGAAGCTACGGTACGCAGTGAGGTCAATCAGGGGACTGAACTGACAGTCTTTCCAGAATGCTATTCGACAGGCTATTGCTTCGATTCTCTCGCAGAAGCAATGGAGTTCAGCGAATCTGTTCCGGGGCCGTCGACGGATCGAGTGGCAAAGCTCTGTGTCGAGTTGAAAACTAATGTGGTCTTCGGGATGCTGGAAAAATCCGGCGACCATTTGTTCAACGTGGCCGTGCTGATTGGCCCGGATGGACTTATTGGCTGTTATCGTAAAGTACACCTTCCGTATTTGGGAGTTGATCGTTTTACAACTCCCGGAGATCGACCATTCGAAGTCTTTGAGGCCGCTGGTGTTCGAATCGGAATGCTGATCTGTTACGACGGCGGTTTTCCGGAAGCAGCACGAGTTCTCTCGATTCGCGGTGCGGACCTGATCGTGCTGCCGACAAACTGGCCGCCCGGCGGCAGTTATATGGCGGAGTTTTCAATCAACTGTCGAGCGATGGAGAATGGAATTTACTTTGCCGCGGTGAATCGAATCGGTACGGAAAATGGCTTTTCGTTTATCGGCAAGAGCCGCATCTGCAGCCCGGTAGGAGCCACAATTAGCTCCATCGACGACGCATCGCCGGGAATTCTGCGAACTGAAATCGACCCGCTCATCGCGCGCACAAAGCGGATCGTCCGCGTGCCCGGAAAGCATTTGATCGATCGCATGGCGGATCGTCGTCCGGAAATGTACGCCGCAATCTG
Organism: Candidatus Kuenenia stuttgartensis; assembly: GCA_945861975.1. Taxonomy (GTDB): domain Bacteria; phylum Planctomycetota; class Planctomycetia; order Planctomycetales; family Planctomycetaceae; genus SXXK01. The sequence continues at coordinate 6,285 of CAMAXD010000111.1, forward strand.
TGAACCGCACTCGCTCAAACGTCCGGGACGTGATGAAACGGTGTGACAGGCATCAACTCAGCCTTGAGAACGACTCCACGGCCGGTGCAGTGCAGAGAACGCACGCACAGAGCACTGAGAGAGTGCTTCTCACGCGGTTTCCGCGGCGCATCGCTCCGTCTGCTTTATGAAGGCAGTGATGCCTTACAAAGGCCGTCATGCTTTATGAATGCAGTGATGCCTTATGAAGGATTCTCGCGACCGCGAAGCGGCACAATGGAAGCTATTTCTTTCGCAGCGATCGAGGACGCGCGAGGATTTCGTTGACCAGAATGGCATGACGCACGCCGGCTCGAGTTTTGAGGACTGACAGAATTTCGTCGGCCGCCGCGGAACCGGTGTCCGAGGCGGACATTTCCACAGGCTTGCTCGATTGAGATCCAAGATGACTCCGGACTCGTTCGTCGATATCTTTTTTAACGAAGTTGTCGACGTCCCGCCCCATGTGGCTGCGGACGTGGTCACCGATAAAGGAGTCGACGTGTTCGGCAACGCCCGAGCCCACGTTGCGGGGCTTCTGGCCCTTATTGGACTGCTGTTCCTTATTTGACCGTGGTTGTTGTGAGACGGCTGGCTGCTTCTGCGGATTTTTTTTCTGGGACGGCTTTGGACGCTGTTGTGGGCGTGAACCCTGATTCGGTTGATTCTGCGGCCGTTGCGCACTGACTTGCTGCCGATCCTCGGGCGGAAAACCCTCGAGAAATCGACCCATATTTTCCTGGGCAGGCGTCATCGGAGGTGGCTGGGGCGCGGCGACGTTCTTTGCCGCGGCTTGCTTCACGGAATTAATCATGCCGACAATGACCGAGATCAGCACGAAGAGTGGCACAATGAAATCGAGAATATTCTGCATACATCCCCCTCCGTTCTTCGAATTCGGTCAGGCCGATTCGCGTTCACGCTGATCGGCGGCCTTGTCGCTGCTGGTGTTGTCCGGATCTCTTTGCAGCCGACCGGGAAGCTGTCTGACGCCGGGTCGCGTGCGCGCCTTCGCCATTCGGTTTTCCAATTCAGCCTTCACATGACGCCTCTGCAAAAAGCCCCGCAGGACTCCATACAAAACGACGGCAACAAAAATTGTGAGCTTTTCCATGGTCGCTGTAAACCTGCCCAACGCCACCCTGCGTTCGCAACTGTAACGTCGGCAGAATCACGTCTCCCGACCCGACTGCGGCATTCTGCCTTATTCATGGTCTCTTCACCAGTGAAGCTGGATTTCTAATGTCTTTGGCGGCTATTTGAACTGCGGTGGCCGCTGACAAAACCGGGAACTGCCGACTTTATGGCATCCTTTCTTTCCGGATGATTCGACGGCTTCTATACTCCCGCCCTTCGCGGCAGGCGGGAGCAGAATCGTCGACATGCACTGCAGGTCGACTTTGGCCCGAAAGTCCCGCCGTTTCAGTCATCACTCACATCGATTTCTTCGGATTCCATTCCTGTGCACAGAACTCACAATTGCGGAGAACTCCGTCGCGAACATGCCGGTCAGACTGTCACGCTGGCTGGCTGGGTTAACAGCTACCGCGAGCAGGGCAAAGAACTGGTCTTCGTCGACCTGCGTGACCGCTACGGTAAAATCCAGGTGACTTTCATCACGGAAGAAGGCAGCAAGATCGATTCGATTGCCCGCAAGCTTCGTCGCGAGGATGTGATTAAAGTCGTGGGCGAGGTTCGCTACCGCGGCGATGGCCTGGTGAATTCGAAATTGCAGACGGGTGAGATCGAACTGCGAGCAATTCAGCTCACCGTTCTGTCACGCAGCAAGACGCCTCCGTTTGAAATTGAAGGTGGCGAGCTTCCTAATGAAGAACTGCGGCTGAAGTATCGCTTCATCGACCTGCGACGCCCGGCACTCCAGAAGAGCATTATTCTGCGGCATAACCTTGTGCAGGCCGTTCGCGAATACTTCAACACTCGCGACTTTCTGGAAATCGAAACGCCGATGCTGGGCCGCAGCACTCCGGAAGGCGCTCGTGATTACCTGGTACCAAGCCGAGTCCACCATGGCAGCTTTTATGCTTTGCCACAGTCTCCTCAGATCTACAAGCAGATTTTGATGGTGGCTGGCTACGATCGCTATTACCAGATCGCGCGCTGCTTTCGAGATGAGGATCTGCGAGCTGACCGGCAGCCCGAGTTCACTCAGATTGACGTCGAGATGGCCTTTGTTGAGCGAGATGACATTCTCAATACGATCGACGGACTGGTGTCATTTGTGATGCAAAAGGTGCGAGGAGTCACGATGCAGATTCCTTTGCCACGTTACACCTACGCGGATGTTATGGAACGCTTTGGCAGTGATAAGCCTGACGTTCGCTTCGCCATGGAAATCGTCGACATTGGCGATATCGCCGCGGCCAGTGGGTTCGGAGTCTTTAAGGCTGTCTCCGCATCCGGTGGACGAGTGCGAGGACTCAACGTTAAAGGCGCGGCTGATAAATATAGCCGACGTTTGCTGGACGTGGAGCTCAAGAACTTCGTCGGCGATTTTGGCGCCAAGGGCCTCGCCTATATGAAGGTCACCGGTGGAAAGCTGGAATCGACCATCGCCAAGTTCTTTACGGACGAGCATCAGCAACAGATTATTGCACGAATGGGTGGCGAAGAAGGAGACCTGTTGTTGTTTGTCGCTGATACGCCCAAGGTCACCAATGCGGCACTCGCTGCACTGCGTAACCGATTAGGGAAAGAGCTGAATCTCTATGATCCCACTGAGTTCAAGTGCATCTGGGTTCTGGACTTCCCGCTGCTGACATGGAACGCAGAAGAAGGTCGATTCGATGCGGAACATCATCCGTTCTGCCAACCAAACCCTGAAGATGCGGAATACCTGAAAACGGATCCAGGCAAAGTTCGAGCCGACAGCTATGACCTGGTCGTCAATGGCTACGAAGCCGCCAGTGGCAGCGTGCGTATTCATGATTCAGAGATTCAGCAGATGGTGTTTGATCTGCTGAACATTAAGTCCGAGGAAGCCGAAAGTCGCTTTGGATTTCTGCTCGAAGCGTTGCGATATGGTGCACCTCCGCACGCCGGAGTCGCTTTGGGTCTGGACCGCTGGGTGATGTTGTTGGCAGGCGATGACAACATTCGTGACGTGATTGCGTTCCCGAAAACTCAGAAGGCGGCCGATATGCTCACCGGGGCTCCTGCTCCTGTTGATCATCGCCAGTTGAAAGATCTCCATATTGAAGTGTCTGAACTGCCCAAAAAGTAGTTCAAACAGGACTGGCGTGCAGCGGCCATCAACATGGCCGCTACACAGCAATATCAGCTCTGAGCAACGTCGATCCGAGAGTCGAATGACTCTCCATCAGGAAACTAACGATCCGCAACTCTACTGTGAGTGATGTGTGTTGAGAGTAGCCGGATTCGTGAGAATTCGGATGCCTTCCACGGAATCGCACCGAATTTTCACGAATCCGGCTACAAAGAAACATCTCACTCTGCCCCGAGAGAAGTAAAGGTGCTCTTTAGCTTCAGGATCACGGCATGCTGCTTCAAGTCGAATTCGAAATTTCATTTACGTTTCCCGAATCGACCCCTGTCGTGCTCATGATGTTTCTGCATCCATCTCGCGATGCGACCGTGCGCAGTCAGGAGCAGTTTTCGATTCAACCGCCTGTGCCCGTGTCGAGATTCATCGACAACTTCGGAAACCGTTGTGCACGAGCGGTCGTGCCGGCCGGATTTGTCGTTTTTCGAAATCGAGCGATCGTGGAAGACAGCGGATTGCCGGATCTCGTGGTTCCGGAGGCCGCTCAATCGACCGTTCAGGACCTTCCCGATTCGACACTGCCGTTCCTGTTGCCAAGTCGTTACTGCGAAGTGGACAGTGAATTGAAGGATCTGGCATGGGCTTTATTTCGCAACACACCACCGGGCTGGTCGCGAGTTCAGGCTGTCTGTGATTTCGTCCATCGCCATATCCGCTTCGACTATCAGCAGGCTCGTCCCACGAGAACCGCACTGGAGGCTTATCGCGAACGCGTGGGAGTGTGCCGCGATTACATGCATCTCGCGATTACACTTTGCCGCTGCCTGAATATTCCAGCTCGATACTGCACGGGCTTTCTGGGCGATATCGGTGTCCCTGTTCAGCCGAGCCCGATGGATTTCAGTGCCTGGTTTGAAGTGTTTCTGGGCGGCCAGTGGTACTCGTTCGATGCCCGAAACAACACGCCCCGTATTGGGCGCGTGCTGATGGCTCGCGGACGTGACGCTGCTGATGTCGCGATCACAACGTCGTTCGGAAACAGTCAGCTCCAACGATTCAAAGTTGGTACCGATGTGGTTTAGATTCCGAGTGGCGCGTCGAAAGTGAACGGATTCGTGAGAATTCGGAGGCTCTCAACGGCCGCCCGCCTGCGGCGCATGTTTGTGTTCTGCGGTGAATGTGCGACAAAGCTAACTGCGGACGCCGTTTCGAACTGTCAAAGCAGTGAATTTCCCAATGAGATCGTCTCAACATGTTGACGAATCACTAAAAGCCGAATCGCAGACAGAGGTTCAGCCGGATCAATTTGTTGGCGGTGCGGATGAGCCTTATTTTGCTCCCCGAGTTGTCCTCGGCACAATGATCGGCGTGTTCTCCTGCTTGCTGTTGGCGGCACTGCTGATGCTGATGTTCTGGCTGCCATTTCCGGCCGGCGGTGGATTGGCCGGCGTTGGATTGGCTGGAGCCGATGGAGGAACAGGTGACGGCAGTGGCCGTCGAGTCGGCGACGGCAAGTCGAACGAGGCTGCCGACGCAGGCCACGATGAGGTCACCGTCTTTGATCAGGAGAGCGCCATCCCGGGCACTGCGCAGAAAAATGCGTCCGGCGAAGCTTCCGGGGATCAGAATACGCTTACGGCATCGACGAACAAGGCGACCTCTTTGGAGACTGCCACAACAGCCACGACTGCCACGACTGCCACAACAGCCAAGGCAGCCGACACCGAGCGACCGCAAAAGCAGAAATACACCATTGCCCCCATCGAATCATTGCAATCCCCGGAACAGGGGGAGCAGGGAAAGGCCCAAGCCCAGGCTCCGGGGATGTTTGAAGGACGCGGAACTGCTGAACGTGCAAAACTGGCGAAGTCGGAAGGTGGCAATGCGGCCAGTGAAAAAGCCGTGGAAGAGGGTCTCAGATGGCTGGCAAAACATCAGGAGAAAAGCGGGGCATGGAGCCTCAATGCATTCTCGCAGGTCGGTGATTGTGATGGCCAGTGTGGCAATCAGGGATTGAACAGCGATGTGGGCGGGACCGGCTTCGGACTGCTGCCGTTTCTGGGAGCCGGATACACTCACAGGAGTGGAAAATACAAGAATACAGTGCAGAAAGGACTGGACTGGCTCATCGCGGATCAGACCAAAGAAGGCACCTTTCAGAATTGCCTGGCGGGCACATTGTACGCTCATGGAGTGGCTTCAATTGCGTTATGTGAAGCATACGCAATGACAAAGGACCCAAAACTCAAAGCACCCGCTCAGAGAGCCATCGACTACATTGTGATGGCACAACATCAAGGCGGTGGCTGGAGATACGGTCCGGGACAAGCCGGAGATACGAGCGTAACGGGCTGGCAGGTGATCGCTTTGCGAAGTGCTCAACAGGGTGGTCTGAAAATCCCGAGGTCAGTATTCACAAAGGTCTCAGTATACCTTGATTCTGTTCAGACCGACAAAGCGGGCAGCGGCTATCGCTATATGCCGGGTGCTCGCATCACTGACGCAATGATTGCAGAAGGTTTGCTGTGTCGAATTTATACCTCCAGCAAACTCCGACGCGGTGAACTTCGCGCGGGGGTCAAGTATCTTCAGGAACATCTGCCAAGCATCGGTGGTGAGCTATACTACTATTACTATGCGACACAAGTGCTGCACCATTATGGTGGCGAACCGTGGGATGAATGGAATCATGTTATGCGAGATCTGCTGATTGAAGCTCAGGCGACAGAAGGACACGCAAGTGGAAGCTGGGCACCACAAGGAGGACACGACAGTTCCGGTGGCCGCGTCTACGCAACATCACTCGCGCTGCTCACGCTGGAAGTTTACTACCGGCATAAACGTGCGTTCGACTGATTGCGATTCGAGGACGAAGCAATTACCGAACAGTCCCGAAATTGTTTCCTGCGTGAATCAGGTGGAGACTCAACCGGTGTGCCTGCGTTCGCCAGGGCTCACTTGTTATACCCTACAGAAAGACATTGCGATGCATGAGGTGTGACAAGTTCGCCGCGGCGAACAGGGATAACAATCAGCGACCACGTGGGCGTCTCCGTTCTGCTGGAGGCTCTGAAAGACAATTGACACCTGGACTGCCGGTCTTGCTGATGTTTAATCTCGATAGATTCTGGACAATGCCGAATCGCGGGGCTCTTGATTCGCATTCGGAAAAGACGTAGAAGAGTTGAATGCAAGAGAGGAAAGCCGGGAACGAAGAACCACAGAGAATACTGAGCCCGAACTGCGCTGGTTCACAAGCTCGATTAATGTTCCCGGGGGTGCTGATTTTCGTTGGGACGCTCACGATTTTGCTATTTGTCGCGTCACGGAACTTCGGGCTGTCGTCGTCGCCGGAGAATGGCGGAGATAGTGATAGCTACGAGCGGCTTGGTTACAACCTCGCCGCTGGATCAGGTTTCGGATACTGCCCTTCCGATTTGCCAATCCTCGCTGGAAAAGCGGAGCCGTCAGCAGTTCAGTATTGTGAAGCCGGATGTGATCCTCAGGAGTTTCAACTCACGGCCTATCGACCGCCGGGGTTTCCGTTTTTGATCGCGGCGGTTTATCGATTCAGTCCGCTGAACTATTGGGCTGTGCGAGTTCTCAATTGTCTGGCCTATGCGGCGGCAGTGACATTGGTGAGTCTCTGGCTTGCTCGTCGGCATTCTGTGCGGGCAGCCTTTCTGTCCAGCGTGACCTGCTGCATTGATCCAAGATTTCGCGAGTTTGCAGGATCATTCCTGACCGAGAACCTCGCAACTCTGGGGCTCTGCGGTTTCGCACTTTCCTTTGCCGCGTTTGTAGAACACAAGACGTTTTTTTTTGCGACTCTTTGTGGATTGTCGCTGTCCGCATTGGTTTTCATTCGCTCGTTCTATGTGGCGTGGTATCCGGTTTTATGGATCGCTGTGGCCTGGGGTTTGTGGTGCGGTGTTCGTCGAGGATGCCAGAGTCGAGGCGATGCGATTCGCCTCGCTGCTGTTTTTGGAGTCTGCAGCCTTTTATTGACCGGCCCATGGTGGGTGCGAAATTGCATTGTGTTGAATGCGCTCATGCCAACGGGAACTCAGGGTGGCATCGGAATCGCGGACGGTTTTAGCGACAATGCGATGGCCAATTTTGGAAGCTGGACTTCCAAGACAGCAGACAGCATTATCAACGAACTTCGAGACGACCCACAGTTTGCAGGGCTCAGCGAAATTGAAAGAGAAAAAGAACACTGTCGACGCGGTGCTGCTTACGCTTCGGAATGGATCAAGTCGCATCCTCAAATGCTGTTGCAGCTCACGTGGTGGAAATTCAGTCGACTTTGGGAATTCGGCAGCATCCAGCATGCAGCACTGTTTTTCCTGTGTGCCGTGGGAATGTGGTTTAGTCGGGCGACACCGCTGTGTCGCATCTTGCTGCTGCTGTTTGTGCTCAACTCTTTGACCGTGATGGCGACATACCACACCTATGAACGTTTTTTAACCCCGTTTCGGCCGCTGATTCACGTAATGTGTGCCTTGGGTCTTTCTGTAATCGTCCGGACGGTGAGGCCACTCCTGTTTCGGTCCATTTGATGTTTCTCGCTGTTTCTCGCTCAAAGGACCGCCGCAATGCGGTTATTTCAGGCACAAAACACTGTAAAACCGCCTGATCATTGAAGAGCGAATTGATTTCAGCAAGCTTCCTCCACTATCGTTCCCTCTGTAAATGCTCGTTTTGTGCTGGTTTAGACTTGGACAGAGCGGAGCGTAAGATCATCCCGGGTCGACGGGGTTTCTCGCCAGTGACAGATTCCAGCGTGTGCAGTTGTTTCACGTGGCAGAGGCAAAAATTGACTGTTAAGCTTGTCCCGATTCAGCGGGGATACTGCCTCCAAGAGTTAGCGTTTCGCAATTTTTTTGAGTGAGATTGAATTCATGAGTACTGTGTCTGCGCTGCCTTACAAGGTGGCCAATATTGAACTTGCTGAACTTGGCCGTAAGGAAATCGAGATTGCTGAGATCGAGATGCCCGGCCTGATGTCGCTGCGTGAAAAACACGCGGCATCACAACCGCTGAAAGGCGCTCGGATTGCCGGCTGCCTGCATATGACCATTCAGACCGCAGTTTTGATCGAAACACTGAAGGCTCTGGGTGCTGAAGTGCAGTGGTCAAGCTGCAACATTTTCTCCACACAGGACCACGCTGCTGCTGCAATCGCGGCTGCAGGATTTCCTGTCTACGCGTGGAAAGGAATGAGCAACGAAGAATTCGACTGGTGCATCGAGCAGACTATTTACTTCCCCGACGGTCAGCCGTTGAACATGATTCTGGACGATGGTGGCGACCTGACAACCATGGTTCACGACAAGTATCCTGAACTGCTCAAGGGCATCAGGGGCTTGTCAGAAGAGACAACAACCGGCGTTCATCGCCTGCACCAGATGCTGGCAGCCGGCAAACTGGCGGTTCCGGCAATCAACGTGAATGATTCAGTGACCAAGAGTAAGTTCGACAACCTCTACGGTTGCCGCGAATCTCTGGCCGACGGCATCAAGCGTGCCACCGACGTGATGGTTGCCGGTAAGGTTGTCGTAATCTGCGGTTACGGCGACGTGGGTAAGGGCTGTGCCGATGCAATGGACGGCCTGGGTGCTCGCGTG
>CAMAXD010000112.1 GCA_945861975.1 Candidatus Kuenenia stuttgartensis
TTTCTGCAGGATGCTCCTGCCTGTTTCGTCGCACTCAAAGTGCCATAGACTGACTGATCCATGTCGAACGAATTCTGGAATCTGCTCAAAAGCCAGCCCGGCGTTGGCATCCTGATTGTCGACATTGATGGCTTGGTTTTGTTCTGCAACAAGCAGGCGAAGCAGATCTACTACGGAGATAACTTCAATCCCGTCGGCAAAACGATCGAAGAGATCGAAGGCCCGGTCTTTGCCGCAGAACGAATGCCCGTCATTCGCCAGGTGATAGAGACTCGCCAGCCCGTGATGTTGCGACATATTCGAGGCGGACGCTGGACGGAAGCCATGATCTGGCCGATGGAAGCGGTGGATGAAAAGAAGCCAAGGATTATTTCAGTGACCCGTCAGGGTGTCGACGTTGTTGAACCTGGCGTCGACTTCCGCGTTATCGATTCAAACCTTGTCGATCTTGGGCCTCTCGATTCTCTGACTCCGCGTGAGCTGGAAGTTCTTACCCTCGTCGGGCATGGTTCGCCGATTAAGGCCATCGCGAAAGAACTGGGCGTTGCTCAGAGAACGGTCGAACGTTACAGGTCTGATATCTCCCGAAAACTCGGAGTGACATCCATCGCAGAGATCGCGCGACTTGTGCAGTTGGCTGGCCTTGAGATTCCTCACGCAGACATGCCACGGCTGAATCGCTGGCACGGCAAGCCAGAATAAAGCGACGATCAGAGTTGCGTCACTTTGCGTTTTGTATTTCGCTGCTCCAGCGAGGTTCCCAATCTGGCAGTGACGTTCGTGCGGATTTGAGATAAGTGCCGATCGTATCTGCAATTTCCGGGTGCTGTGCGGCAACGTTGTTTTTCTCCGCGACATCTGTTTGTTGGTCGTAAAGTACGACGGGCGCGTTTTCGCTGCCGGAACGAATGCCTTTCCAGCGACCTTGATAGAGTGCGGCCTGTTTGAAGCCGCCTTCATGAAACTCCCAGTAGAGAAATTCGTGCTGCTTCTGCTTGCCGGAACTCAGCAGCGTCGGAACGAAGCTGAGGCCATCCAGGTTCTCGGGATCATCACCGCCAGAAAGTTCTGCGGCGGTCGAAAGCCAGTCGGCGAAGTAACCGACGTGGTCTGACTCACCACGCTGCACTTTGCCAGGCCACCACGCAATAAACGGGACTCGTATTCCTCCATCTGTCAGGCTCCGTTTTGTGCCGGAGAATGGCCCGGAGGGATTGAATCGCTTCAAATTGTGTTTGCTCTCGTTGTGTGGACCGTTATCACTGGTGAAAATCACGAGCGTGTTTTCGGCAATCCCCAGTTGCTTCAAATGATCCAGCATACGACCGACATGTGCATCGAGTCGTGAGATCATCGCGGCCTGTCCCTTGTCCTGATTCGGCCAGTCTTTGTCCGCATAAGGTCCATAGTCCGGCAAGTGAGCGCCATCGCCGAGAACTTTGCTGCGTTCGTTGTTGGCGTGCGGAGTGACCATGCTCCAGTAAAGAAAGAATTGACGCTCTCGATTGTTGCTGACAAACTTCAGAGCCTCATCGGCGAACAGATCGTCTGCAAAATGGCGGGCTTCGGTCGCGTAACCCGCGCCGTCTTCGCCGACATAAGTCACAACATTGTCGATGGGTTCTCGCGTCTCATTTCTCCACAGATAGTCCGGGAAATGATTGTGCGCATGATGTTGACTCAGGTATCCGTAGAACTCATCAAAGCCATGTTTGCGAGGCAGACCACTCTGAGCCGCCCCAACGTTACCGAGTCCCCATTTCCCGATCAGAGCCGTTCTGTATCCGGCCGACTTCAGCACCTCGGCAACAGTGATATCGCCCTTCTGGAGAGCCTGAGCTGCGGGATTGGTTTGCCCGGCGTTGCCGCGAACTCGCGTATGCCCGTGATGCAGTCCCGTCATCAGCACACTGCGCGATGGAGCACAGACGGTGGCTCCGGCATAAAAATGTGTAAAGCGAAGCCCCTCAGCTGCCATCCGATCAAGCTGCGGCGTTGCGATCACTCGCTGCCCATAGCAGCCGAGATCTCCATAGCCGAGATCATCGGCCATGATAAAGATCAGGTTTGGACGATCGGCCGCGACACAGGTCAGACTGAGCAGGCATGAAGCGACAAAAACACGCAACAGGGAAAGCATCTTCAAACCCTTTTTGAGACGCGCAGCAGATCTGAAACCGCGTAGCGACGATGCTTATTCGACGTAAACAAACTCGTTCATGCTCAGGATCGTCTGGCAAAGATCCACGACCGACTGCGTCGCGGCATCACTTCGGCCTCCGGACGTGTGCAATTCCTCCTGTCGTTGCAGGAATTGTCGACTAGCCGCTAACTCCGTATCGACGGGATCGCGGCCCAAGGCCAGTCGCCAGGCATCGTGAATGGCCTGGTCAGGATTGTCCTGAGGCAGCCGCTGTGCAAATGCCGTCGCGTAATCTCGCCCCTGTGGGCTATTCATAAACATCAAAGCCTGTGGTGCGATGGTGGTCACAGGACGCTGGCCGATGCTGACCAGATGCTCGGGCCAGTCGAACAGCATCATCATCGGAATCAGCTGGCTCCGTTTGATGAAGAAGTACACGCTGCGGCGAGTCATATTCTGGTCGAGCTGTCCCGGACCAAACTGACGAAGGTCCAGTCGTCCCGAAACAGCCAGCATCGAGTCGCGGATCACTTCCGCCTCCAGCCGTTGCGGAGTTCGACGCCACAGCAGAATGTTTTCGCGATCAATCGTCGCTCGTTCCTCATCATGAGTACCGGATTGCATGTAGGTCTGGCTGGTCATGATCAGCTTGTGCATGCGTTTCAGAGTCCAGCCGTTGGCGATCAGGTCGGTGGCCAGCCAATCGAGCAATTCCGGATGAGACGGCCGTTCGCCAGAGACTCCGAAATCGTTGGGTGTTGAGACCAGACCACGGCCAAAGTGATGTTGCCATAGTCGGTTTACCATCACACGAGCAGCCAGGCTTCCGGCACCGCGTTCGGCATCCATCATCCAGTGCGATAGAGAAGCTCGCTTGAACGTTGTTCGAGTCCAGCCTTCTGGCGGCTTCAATTCCCAGTCGCCTAATTCTTTGCCAGCCGGAGCCAGCACTTGCAGAAATCCAGCAGCGACAACTTCCTGCTTTTGATGCACATCGCCGCGTTTCAGCAAATGTGTTTCCGGATAGAAGTGCGGAAAGCCTCGATCATCCGCATGATGGCTCATGTGAGGCAGACCTTCGCTGGTCACCATGACTTTGGCTTTTTGTAAACCGGGACCTTGGAGTTCCAATTCTCGCACAGCCTGAGTCAGCGCGATCGTTTCGGGATCGGTGGTCGCGAACCACTCCAGCCCGGTTTTCCATTCGTCAGATGTATCAACGACTGATTTTCGCAGCGTCTCCAGAGCGTGCAGGACCTTTGCATCCGGACCTGTGCTGCCAACTTCTGGCGTCGGCTGAACTCGATCAGAAACCGACACGCGGAATCGTCCCAGCGTATGGTGAGGATTCGGATGGTTCATGCTCAACGTGATCGTCCATCGCGCACCATCTGTCATGGAAACCGGAGCGTCGAAGTCGAAAACGGCCGCCTGGTCTTTGCCGATACCGCCGGCGTCCGCGGCCCAGCCGGATGTTGGGTTGTCATCAATTGAGGCCGCAACGGAAAGATCACCGGTGTTCTGTTGATGAGTTGCACGAGCGGCCACGAGCTTGATCGGTGCTGCAGACGAAGAAGCGTCGGCGGACTTGTCTGCCGTCAGTGGAGTGGCCACAACTTGCAGATCGCACACGACAAAGTTTCCGTTTCCGGCACGGCCTGGGCCTTTCTGCGGCAGGGAATCATGAGCCAGAGCTTCCAGTCGAATCGCACGAATTCCCGGTCGATGAGATTCCGCGACGATCGTGATGACTTCCTTTGCCGGAGTCGTTCCAGTGGCGAGGAAGGAAGAATCTCCCTGCGGCGTGAACTTCGTGCCGGCTGTCGATTCTACCGACACCACATGCAGAGTTTCCCAGGGGCCCTGCGGCTCTGCGGACGGTGCGGTCTTTAGCCACTCGCGAAATTTTGTCGGCAACTTCGTCGTCTGAAATTCTGCTGCTGTCTGCTTTCGGGCGGCGAGCTGAGCATCAAATTCACTCTGGTGTTTCTTGTTGGCTTCCGGATCCAGATCAAGTTCCGTCTCAGACCGAATCGCTCGCCCAAACGTTGCTGCCATGCGGTAATAGTCACGCGAAGGAATTGGGTCGAACTTGTGATCGTGGCAGCGAGCACAACCAACTGACAGGCCAAGAAACGAGACGCCGGTCGTCATCACCATGTCATCGAGTTCATCGTAGCGAGCCGATTCAAATTCGGCTTCGGTGAGCTGAGTCGGAAACGCGCCGGCTCCCAGAAAACCGGTGGCCATCATCGCCAATGGATTCTCCGGAGCCAGTTCATCACCGGCGAGCTGCCATTGCACAAACTTGTCGTAGGGCAGATCATCGTTGAATGCGTGAATGAGGAAGTCGCGATAGTGATACGCGTTGGGGCGATCGTAATCCTGTTCGTAGCCATGAGATTCCGCGAACCGAGCCACATCAATCCAGTGACGTGCCCAGCGTTCACCGTATTGAGGAGACTCCAGCAATCGATCGACGAGCTTTGGCCAGGCTTCCGGATCAGGATCCTTGACGAACTGATCAACTTGTTCCGGCGCTGGGGGCAGACCGAGGAGTCCAAAGTATGCGCGGCGGATCAGAACTCTGCGATCGGCGTCTGCGTTTGGAGTAAGTTTTTCCGCTTCCTGACGCGCGCGGATGAAGTGATCGACGGGCGTGCGGCACCACGCCATGTCAGCGGGAGTTGGTACAGTGACGTTCTGCAGGGGGCGAAACGACCAGAATTCTCGATCGCTGTCTTTAACCTGCATCTCTGGTTTTGGTCCTGTCGCTTTTTCCGCCAGCGACGAGTCATAAGGCGAGCCGAGATTGATCCATTGGCGTATCTGCTCAATCTCTGCATCAGAGAGTTTCGGGGCCTTGAATGGCATATGTGGTTCGGCTGCATGAGTGATCAGTGCAACCAGATGACTATCATCAGCCGAGTCCGTCACGAAACCGCTGGCCAGTAGGACTTCTCGTGAGGAGAGGTCAAAATCACCCTTCGTGGATTTGCCTCCGTGACAATCCAGACAATGTTTAGTCAACGTGGCTCGCACGGACGATTTAAACAGCGCCAAGCCCTTCTTCGCTCGCTCTGGATGATCGGGGGGAACACTTTTTTGTTGCGGAGTGCGAAGAGTCGGTGGCGATTTTGGTTCGTCGCCCTTTGCAATGCTCGTCAGGCAGATCAGAAGAGGAAGAAAAACTGCTGGCAGGCAGGACCGCATCGCAGAAACTCCTTGAGGCAGGAAAGTACCGTCAGCGCAAGGGACACTGGCGGAGGATCAGTGGAAATGATCATCATATCGCTGGTATCAGCACAGGAACAGATACTCGCCTTATTCGCGCGAAGGAAAGTGGTCCCATGACCGAAATTCGGAACTCTGATCTTCGCTGGTTTCTTTCTCTGGCCCTGCCCTTCGCGTGCATGACGCTGGGTGTCGCATCTGCTCGCTTGTTTGTGGAACCGCCGGACTTTGCTCATGAAGCAGAGACCAGGATCTGAGACAGATCGGCCTACGCGAAAAATTCTCCTCTATTCCCTGTTGACATCTACTGTTTTAGCAGTAGATACGGTTTCCGCAGTACGTCTTTCTCAGGAGAGTCACGATGGGGAAAAAGAAAGCCCGTTTTGTTGAACCGGCGGAGTTTGAGCTTCAGATACTGGGTGTTCTGTGGGAACACGGTCCAGCAACGGTTCGTCAGGTGATGGAATGGCTCTCGGATGGAAAAGAGCGAGCCTACACGTCGGTGCTTTCTGTCATGCAGGTCATGCAGAAGAAGGAACTTCTGAGCGTCGCCGACGAACGTGACGGACTGGCTCACATCTTCAAGCCTATGGTCACTCGCGAACAGGTGGCCGTGCCGTTGCTGCAGGGGCTGGTCCGCAAGATTTTCGGCGGCAGCACGAAGACGGCGATGCAGCATCTGTTGAACACCGACAACGTCGATCGCAGCGAGATCGACGCCATGCGCAAGCTACTGGACGATCTCGAAAACCGCTCGAAGTAACCCACTGTGGCGAGCGGCTGGGCGTCAGCCCTCCGTGTGACCGCAGCAATTCGTCTGTATTCCATTCACGCCAGGTGATTTAGTGCAGACGTCTGATTTCAAGGATATCAATAACAGTTGCAGAGTCTATTGCACGGAGGGCTTACGCCCAGCCGCTCGCCTGAGTCGCCTTTTTTCTCTGGACCACAATCATGCCAGACGCCATCAACCAGCTCAGTGAAACGCTGATTCGAGTAGTCGTAGGGTGTGTGAAGCGAAGCGAAACACACCAATCGCGGTCGGCACTGGTTCGGATGTGGGGCAGGCTCGCGTTAATTGTTTTGTCTTCGTACGACTTAAACCGGAATTCGAGGATTCGTGGTGTGTTGCGCTGTCGCTACACAGACGAATGCTTTCCCCTACTCCAGTTCCATCCCGTCAAGATGCGGCAACGGCCCCGAGCCCCGGTTTTCCGAATAATGTCCGGACGTCACATGCCGATGAAACGAGGACCACGGCCAGTCTTTAACTCGCGTGACATAGCGATGTTTGACGGGATTGAAATGGATGTAATCGAAATGCCTTTCAAGATCTGATTCGTCGCGTATGACGTGTTCATGATATCGACGTTGCCAGATTCCTCGGTGCCCACGGCGTTTTTGCGATGCGGTCACCTGTTCTTCATGACCTCCAGCTGCCAGCCAATCGGATGTGAAGCAATCTTTGATGGCTTTCATGCGTCCGGGGTAATCGGAATCTCCTTGCGGCAGAGTCACAAGGTAATGCAGATGATCGTGCAGAAGAACGATCGCCGGCAGATCAAACGGTTGACTGGTCTTTGTCCTCCGGATCGCCATGCCGAGAAAGTCTCGAGCCATTGAGTCTCGAAAGAATGGATAGCGATGACAGGTGACGAGCGTGAAGAAATACGTGCCTCCGGCGACAAACCAGCGTCGGTAATCGGACATAGCGGGTCTCTTTGCTGAGTGACGGCAAGAGTTCATTTTTTGATACCGTACGACTTTTCGTAGGGTTTGTGAAGCGCAGCGCAACACACCATTTTGCGATTGTCTCTGTACGGCGTTTGGGTTCAGCGGTGCGTGAGATTGCGGTGTGTTCCGCTGGCGCTGCACACACCCTACGAAGCTCTATAGCATCACTCTGTCGGTTTTTTCGGATTCGGCGATGCGGTTGCGGGCGTGGTCGGACCAGGGGCCGCGGGAGTCGTATTGAAGATACTGTTTCCAGTAACTCACCGCTTGATCTGCGCGGTCAGTTTGTTCCAGCAGTTGAGCATAGTGCAGAAGTGCGTCGGGGTTAGCGGGGTGGATTGAAATCGCGGTGATCAGCGATGTTTCGGCCAGTTCCAATTGGCCCTGTTCAGACTGCAGGCAACCCAACTGAGTCCACGCTTCGATAAAGTCCGGAGCTGCCTCAATCGCACAGTAGTAGCGTTCGATGGCCGCGTCGATTCGGCCGGCTCGATACAAGGCATCGGCCAGATGAAAATTCAGATCGGCCGGATCGGGAAACAGCGTTGTTTGTTCATCATCAGGGGACGACATTCCGGATCGGATCGAAGACATCTCTGAAGCCAGAAGACTCAGACCATTGCGAAATGAGTTAATCGCGGAATCAAACTCGGCTTCTTCCGTCAGTCGACAGCCTTCGTGGAACCACTCTTCTGCATTCCAGTCGGACATCTGCCGTTCTTCACGCTGCTGTCCGGATGAGAATGGCAATGACACGGGTTCATCGTCTTCCAGTTGGTCATCATCTTCTGAGTCGGACTCTCTTGAGTCTGATGAGTCTGATAGTTTCGGTTGAAACACTTCAAGCGACGGTTCGGCCGCATCGAAGTCCAGAAGTCGCTGACCAGTGCGAGGATTCAGTACACCTCGATCGTCTCGCATCAGCACTTTCTCATCCAGCACCAGAAGGTTGAGCTGTGCAAGTGAGCGATCGGTGCCGGCAATTGTCAGGCTGAGTTCCGCAAGGCTTTTCTCGAGCGTCTGCGCTGAGACACCCTGTTCCAACAGAGAAGCCAAACGTCGCGCGCTGGCGACCTCACGGTAATCGAAGTATGGCAACCTGCCGATTCGCCGAACGGGTTTGATCAATCCCAGTCGAGCCCAACGGCGAATCATGCGAACTGGAATATCCAGCAAACGGCTGAGCATCGCCGGAGTATGTGCGCGACGGATTTCTTCGCGATGGTCGTCCAGGCCGAGCAACTGCAACCAGTCGGATTCGGCAAGGATGCGAACTTCCAGGCCATCGGCAATCATCTGCATAACCTGCTGCAGCTTCTGAGACGCGCCGCCGTCATCTTCCAGAGGCCAGCCTTCTTCGCCGATCACCAGCATCGTTGTAGAGCCGCTGACCGAATGAGTTGCGCGACCACCGTATTGTTCGACCATACTAATGGCGTCACGGTGAATCATGGAGGCCAAGGTGCCCGTGAACGCAACGGTTTCACCAGACAGCGGCAGAGAACTGACGGCCGTCGGCAGTGGCAAAGCGGATTCGGCAACGACGGAGGCGTCGGCCGCTTGTTCATTGACGTGACCGTTTTGTTTACACGAATTGAATTCGGCGTTGGGCGGTTCGGCAGACACTTTTGATTTCCGGTCGATCACCGGCCAGCTTTCGTATCGATCAAGGAATTCAGATGACTGAGGAAGTTTCGAACTTTGGAAACTCCCTTCGTTTTGCTCGAAGATACCGTCGAAAAAAGACGAAGGGTAGCAATCGGGCGATCTACTGCTATAAGAGAGTAAAGTCCTGAAAAGATCTGGTACAGTGGCTGAAATCGTGTGATTTTTCAGGCGTATCTGCGGTTGGCGCTTGAATGCCGCCGGAATTCAGATCTCATCTCCTGTCGTTTATTCCACCAAGCTATTGTTGAAGGTCCCGGGAATGTCCTCTCTGCAGTCGGCCGATCCATCAATCTGGAATGCCATTGTCAACGAGCGTCGCCGTCAGGTCGAAGGTCTCGAACTGATCGCGTCTGAAAATTACACCAGTGCGGCCGTGATGGAAGCGGCTGGTACGGTCCTGACCAACAAATATGCAGAAGGTTATCCTGGCAAGCGTTATTACGGCGGCTGTGAAAACGTCGACGTGATCGAGAACATTGCTCGTGATCGAGCCGCCGAACTTTTCGGCGCGGAACACGTAAACGTTCAGCCTCATGCGGGTTCTCAGGCCAACATGGCGGTCTACATGAGTGTGCTGAATGCCGGTGACACGATCCTGGCAATGGATCTGGCTCATGGTGGGCATTTGACTCACGGGATGCATCTGAACTTCAGCGGTAAGCTGTACAAAGTCTTCCATTACGGCGTTCGTCAAAACGATCACCGGATTGACTTTGATCAGGTGGCTTCTCTGGCCAAAGAACATAAGCCGCGAATGATCGTGGCCGGGGCCAGCGCGTATCCTCGTGAGATCGATCATGGCAAGTTTGCCGAGATCGCCAAGTCTGTCGGCGCCATGTTGATGGTTGATATGGCGCACTACTCAGGATTGGTGGCGGCCGGGATTCATAACAGCCCGGTTCCTCACGCGGACTTTGTGACATCAACGTCTCACAAGACACTGCGAGGACCTCGTTCTGGTTTCATTCTTTGCCGCAAAGAACATGCAGCGAATGTGGATCGCAGTGTGTTCCCGGGAATTCAGGGTGGGCCGTTGATGCATGTTGTTGCGGCGAAGGCTGTCTGCTTCGGAGAAGCTCTGCGACCTGAGTTCAAAGCCTACGGTCAACAGATCGTAGACAACGCCAGAACTCTGGCTGAAACGCTGATGTCAGGCGGGCTGCGACTGGTTTCTGGCGGGACAGATAATCACCTGATGATGTGTGATGTCACGACGATTGGGCTGTCCGGAAAGATCGGTGAGCATGCTCTGGAAAAAGCTGGCATCACCGTCAACAAGAACATGATTCCTTACGATCAGCGTAAGCCGATGGATCCGAGCGGTGTTCGAATCGGAACAGCCGCACTGACGACTCGCGGGATGAAGACCGACGAAATGAAGCGAGTTGGTACGTGGATTCTTGCGGCATTGAAAGGGCATGATAACGCGACAGAACTGGAACGAATTCGACTGGAGATCGCTGAGTTTGCTCGAGCTTATCCGGTACCAGGCATCGTATTGTAGGAATTGCTAAGCGTCGCGGATGGACCACAGAGGTCACAGGGTTACACAGAGTTGAATCGCAGAGTGAATTCAGATTAGAACGCAGAGTCCGCAGGGGATCGCAGAGTGAATCGCACTTTGTTCTCCCCCCCTGCGTTCCTCCGCGCCCTCTGCGTTCAAAAACAGTGACTCATTTTTTGAACGCTGACTTTCTGTGATTTCTCTGTGTTCTCCGTGACCTCTGTGGTGAAAAACACGTATTTCCGGAGACTACATTTTGTATGCGCGATTCGAAGTCGACAAACGAAAAGAGCCCGGGACGAATCATCGTGCCGGGCTCTTTATGATTTGTGACAGCAGGATGGATTACTTGCGAGCGTTAATCGTCGCGAGTGAGGACTGAACCAGTCGGCGAGACTGAACAGCGCCGCGAATTGCATTCTGGAATGCTCCGGCATCTGCGACGCCTGACAGCAGCATGATGGTCTGGCCGCTGGCGGCTTTGAGGCGGATGTCGGCGCTACGGAAGAATGACTGCCCCGGAAGCTGGTCCAGTTCGACAGACGCGATTTCATTCAGATCAACACTGCTGGTTCGTTCGCTGCCCATCGTCGACCAGATCTGCACAGATCGGTTGGTCAGGATGTATCGCGACCCCAGGCGATTCAGCAGGAATAAAAGTAATCCCAGCGGGGCGAGCGGCAGGCCAAAGATCAAATAGGACAGTTTCACACCGCAGATTTTCGCGGGGACTGAATCCAGAAGTTGCCCGATGAGTCTACCGAGAGCTGTAGCACCAATCGACGGAAATTCCGTCATGATACGAGATTCAAGAGTCGGGCTGACGCCAGCGATAGCCTGAACGGACATGGTGAACCTGTGAATTTGCAAGGCCAAACAATTTTCCCGGACAGGCGTCTTGAGACACCGTCTAACGTCATGAGAACTTACCACGGTCCAGCCTGATTTTCCATCGCACCCGCTGAGCGGCACGCCCTTTCGTGGCATTGAGAGATCCCGGAAGGCTCGAAATTCACCAGAAACTGTCGGTTAATGGCCTATTGGGGGCTTACTGGCTCGGTTGCGTCCCGAAGTCCATTCAGACGAGGAAATGCCGTCCAAGTCCGCTCATTCCGAACCGGAGGTTTTTTCGAGACTGATCAGAGCTGACCAGCCACTTTGGGATTTGGAATTCTGTACAGCGGATGTTAGCCTGTTCCCCTCAGCATTCTCCGTAAATTGCAAGCCCTTTTTCTTCGGACGCACCCTGGTCTCCGGACCTTGATCACTCTCCGCAGGAGTTCTTCTGACGTGAGGTGACAGGCTCAGAGCCGATCAAGAGATCAGACTATGCAGTCGCCAGTGGCAGCACAGGATTTCTTCGACCTGATCGCAAAGAGCGGTCTGCTGACGGCTGCGCAGGTCAGGAAGGTGCAGGATAAGCTCCAGTTGGATGAGGATGCATCGGCCGAAGAGACAGCTCGGCGAATGGTTAAAGAAAAACTGCTGACGCCATTTCAGGCCGA
This sequence comes from Candidatus Kuenenia stuttgartensis, assembly GCA_945861975.1. Classification (GTDB taxonomy): domain Bacteria; phylum Planctomycetota; class Planctomycetia; order Planctomycetales; family Planctomycetaceae; genus SXXK01. The sequence continues at coordinate 11,789 of CAMAXD010000112.1, forward strand.
GCGACTTCTGGAAGGTCGATATCGAGGACTCGTCATCGATCGATATCGGATTCGTGAGCTGCTGGGCTTCGGTGGGATGGGTTGTGTGTTCATCGCCGAAGATCCGGACGAAGATCGCAAAGTGGCTCTGAAAGTGATGTCCACTGAGCATTCTCTTGATGCGGGAATGTTGGCGCGGTTGAAGCTGGAAGCCGTCGCTGGGATGAAGTTAACTCATCCGAATATCATCAAGACCTATCGTCTCGATTCAACCGGGGCCGTGCATTATCTGGTCATGGAACTGGTACGCGGTATCAGTCTGCACGAGCTGGTGGCTCTTTATGGAGCGATCAAGTGGCCGATGGCCTGTGACATCATTCTGCAGATTGCCGAAGCACTGCAGTCAGCCCATGATCAGGGAATTATTCATCGCGATATCAAACCGGCCAATTTTCTGATTGAGCAATCAGGAGTCGCCAGAATTCTGGACTTCGGCCTGGCATTATTGAAGGATGGTGGTGACGAAGAGTTTTCGTTGTCGATGGTGTTTGGTCATGACTGTCTGGGAACTCCCGACTACATCGCACCGGAACAGATTGTCGACAGCAGCAGAGTCGACAATCGCGCGGACATTTACAGTCTCGGGGCAACGTTCTTTGTGGCTTTGACGGCTCATGTGCCGTTTCCGGAAAAGACCAACAAAGCCAAACTGGATGCTCACCGACACAAGTCGGCGCGGCATGTGAGTGATTTAAAGAAAGAGATCCCTCGCGAGGTTGGCGATATTGTCGCACGCATGATGGAGAAGGACCCCGCGAAACGATTTCAGTCGATGACTGAGGTGGCGGAAGCTCTTCGACCGCATGCCAAACGGAAAACGATCTCGTTTGATTTTCGCGAACTGGTCACATTGCGAGCGAAGCAGGCGAAAGCTCGAGCAGAAACTCAGGGGAAGAAAGCGGCCGCCGCTCCGAAATCGTCCATTACTTCCTCGACCGGATGGCTGCAGGCGAATAGTCATCACTTTGCCGATGGAACCAGTGGATTCGGGAAGGTCGAAACTCCGCCACTTCGGTCGAATGATTCGGAATCAGTTCGAGCGGAATCTCCGAGGCCATCGTCGACGGCTCCGATTCGTCCTGTTGCATTCAAGGGGCCTGCTCCCTCAGGGTGGCGACTGGAATTTAAAGGTGGCAAGCAACGTGTTCCCCTGGTGAGAAGTCGGAATCTTGTGGGTTCAGGGTATTCGGCTGACGTTCGTGTGCCGGAAGAGAAAGTTGATGCGACGCAGTGCTGGATTGAATTCAATGGTCAGAACTGGCAGCTTCGCCAGGAGTCTCGGCTTCATCCCACCTATGTGAATGGCTCGGCGGAGGCGTACTGTCCGTTGAAACACGGAAGTCGACTGTCGTTTGGCGGCAAAGTGCAGTTGCGGTTGATTAACCTGACGCAGGAGCAGGACAATCGTCGTCGCCTGACGATTGTCATGACGTTGATCATGCTGGCGTCGGTTGTCGGATCGGCGGCATTCTTTCTGATGCGATAATCGGGGTCCAGGGCACGCCTCGATACCTAGTGCCTGGAACGAACGGGCCGAGTGTCTACAATCGTGATAGGGAACGGGCCGAATTAAGGTTCGGTCTCCCCAATTACATGCCAGATTGTCGAAGATTTTCTTCGCCGTCCGGTTGGTGTTGGTAGAAGATTTGAGGCAGACTGCGGCACGATTGGCTTCCGTCACTGCTGTGTGAATTGGTGCTGACAGTGGTGTTTAGTTTGAACATTCACGGAGAACGAAGATGAAGACGTTTTGGCGATCACTCTGTGTGGCGTCCGGGTTGTGTGTGGCCCTGTCGGCTACTCTGGCGGCGGCTGAAGAAAGTGTTGTGTTGGGAGAAGACGATACGCTGACTTCTGGTATTCCTGGAACGGGAACGCTGACGAATGAGCAGATTGAAGAGTGGCTGGCAAATCCGGCCAATCATGAGTCGCTGAAGGTCTCACTTCCGCTGGGCTTGAATCTTGGTGAATCTCAGATCAAGGGACTCGACAAGAATCCTCTGACTCGTGCCAAGATCGAATTGGGCCGACAACTTTACTTTGATACTCGGTTGTCTTCAGACAATACGGTCAGTTGTGCCTCATGCCATCATCCTCAGGAAGGTTATTCGCGCCACACCGCGACTGGTGTCGGCATCAATGGTCAGAAGGGCGGACGTAATTCACCAGTGAGCTACAACCGCATTCTGAGCGGAGCACAGTTTTGGGACGGTCGAGCCGACTCATTGGAAGCTCAGGCCGTTGGTCCAATTCAGAATCCGATCGAGATGGGATATACTCACGACGCCTGTGTCAAAGCGCTGCAAGAGATTCCGGGCTACGCGATGCAGTTCGAAAAGATATTTCCGGGCAAGGGCGTGACAATCGATGGTGTCGGTATGGCCATTGCCTCTTTCGAGCGAGCTTTGGTCACGGGGCCGTCGCCGTTTGATTATCAGGAAGCGTATAAGCGATTTGCAACACTGGGCGAAGACGATCTGGCAGAGCTAAAGGACGATTCACCGGACACGTATGCCCAGTATGAGCAGCTGCAGATTCAGGTGCAGACCAATCCGATGTCCGACAGTGCTGTTCGAGGATTTGATCTTTTCTTTAGTAAGCGAGTCGGTTGCACAGCGTGTCACGTCGGAGCCAATCTGGCTGACGAGCAGTACCATAATCTCGGGATTGGTATGTCAGCGAAAGAGCCGGATCTGGGCCGATTTGCTGAAACCAAAGTTGAAAAGGACAAAGGCGCTTTCAAAACTCCAACTGTTCGCAACGTGGCGTTGTCGGCTCCTTACATGCATGATGGAAGTCTGCAGACGCTGGAAGAAGTTGTGGAGCACTACAATAAGGGTGGCGACAAGAACAAATGGTTGAGCGACAAGATCGTACCGCTCAAGCTGACGCCGCAGGAGAAGATCGACCTCGTGGAATTCATGCGAGCCTGCACCGGGACATTTCCATTTGTCTCAACAGCTCGTTTGCCACAGTAAATAAACTACGGAAACAAAAAGCAGCAGATCGTTAAATGCAGAACGCCCCTGAGAAATCTCAGGGGCGTTTTTCGTTGGGCAATGAATCAGAAGCTGCCGCTCAGGATGGTTGTCAGGCCAACGTTGATCTCGACCTTTGTGCCTGCTGCGACAGCTGGAACCTTGCCGCCTCGCTCATTTGTTAGTTCAAGCTTCGCTCGGCCGAGTGTGATGACTGTGCTGCCGACTTGAGTTCCGTTGACGAAGAATGATGCCGTCAGACC
>CAMAXD010000113.1 GCA_945861975.1 Candidatus Kuenenia stuttgartensis
CCGACCTGCTGAATCGCCAGACAAAAAGCCATCCGATCGGGCTCTTGCTGCTGCGAGACCTTGCTTGTCGAGGTATCCTTGGTCGTTATTCAGTTTGCATAGCCAGCAATTTGAGTCCGCGAATTTCATACAGCCTACAGACCGAACAACAACAAAAGCCTCACGATCAACGTCGACGAATAACCGTTGTCTCAAATACGTATGAACCACTGGAAAATTTGCCCTGCTCTGGTATCTCCCTGCCGATCATCGTGATCTCAAGGACCCTCTTTGATGATTCGAACTCTTTCCGTATTTGCGTTTGTCGCGGTCTTTACTGCAATCACGCCGACATTTGGTCAGGAATCCCGCCTGTTGTCGCCTCAGGAAACGGCGGCTGAGATTGATCGGCTGTTTGCCGAATCGTGGCAGAAGCAGTCTGTGGAACCTGCACCATCAGCCAGCGACGAAGAATTTGTGCGGAGACTCTATCTGGATCTGGCTGGCAGGATTCCAGCCGCCGCAGAGACTCGCGAGTTTCTCGAGAATGCTTCCCCACAGAAACGCGAGGCACTGGTGGATTCCTTGCTGGACGGCCCCGCATTCGTGCGACATTTCACCATTATCTGGCGCAATGCACTGATTCCTCAGGCATTCAACGATTTGCAGACGCGAGGTCTTGTTCCGGGGTTTGAAGCCTGGTTGTGGAAACATTTCTCTGAGGAGACTCCATACGATCGCATGGTTCACGAACTGATCACAACCCCCATCGATTTCGGGGACAATGCGGGCAACGTTCTCAACGCCGCCAGCAGTCCCAGCGCTTTCTTTATTGTTCGCCAGTTGCAACCCGAGAACCTCGCCACCGGAACCTCTCGCGAGTTTCTTGGTGTTCGCCTGGATTGTGCTCAATGTCATGATCACCCGTTCGACAAATGGAAGCGTAATCAATTCTGGAACATGGCGGCTTTCTATTCCGGCTTTCAACGCCCCGAAGGTGCTGATCCGGAGAACGCGTTGATGATGTCGATGAAAGAGGTTAAGAGTTCGCGATCAATCAAGGTTCCTTCAACCGGCGATATCGTTCCGGCGATGTTTCTGACGGGCACTGAACCGGAATGGACCGAAGAATCGGTACCTCGGCAGGTGTTAGCCGACTGGGTCACTTCGAAAGACAACCCATGGTTTGCAAAGATGGCGGCGAATCGCCTTTGGGCTCAGTTTCTGGGTCAGGGAATTGTCCAGCCGGTCGATGACTTTTCCGACAACAACCCACCGTCTCACCCCGAGGTGCTCGACTTGCTGGCCGAACAGTTTGCGGCTCATGATTTTGATCTGAAGTTTCTGGTTCGCACAATCACGGCGACTCTCGTTTATCAAACAACCAGTCGCCAGACTCATGCCAGTCAGGCCGATCCCAATCAATTTGCTCGCATGGCCCTGCGAGGCCTGACATCGGAGCAATTCTTTGACAGCCTGGCCGAGGCCACGGGGTACTATCAGCCGTTTCGAACGGACAATCCGTTCGTCATCGATGCCGATTCTCCACGCGGTCGCTTTCTGGAATTGTTTCGCGACGAGAATGAGTCTCCGCTGATGAAGGAGACAACGATCCTGCAGGCTCTGGCGATGATGAACGGCGACTTTGTCGACAATGCCACAACGCTGGACAATAGTCAGACACTTCGAGCTGTCGTCGACTTTCCTCTGATGTCTGATGAAGAACGACTGGAGACACTGTTCATCGCGGCCCTCAGTCGTCGTCCCACGGAAACTGAGAAAGCCAGCTTCGGAAATTACGTCACTGACGGCGGCACATCCGGCAACGCCAAAGACGCATTCGCCGATATCTTCTGGGCCCTGTTGAACAGTAGTGAATTTCTGTTGAATCATTGAGTTTCAAATCAGCGGGGATGCGTTGGAGAGTTGTTGAGATAGTGATGGATTCAGCATTCTCTGTTTACCGCCGAGCCACAAGGACTTAAACATGATCAATCGCCGAACGTTTTCAAAGTATGCCGGGTTGTCGTTGATCGGCTCCTCAATGTCCGGATGGCTGCCGAGATTGGCCGCCGAGGTTCAGCAATCCGGAACCAAAGCACCTCGGTCATGTATCCTGCTATGGATGTCCGGCGGGCCAAGCCAGATGGAGACCTTCGATCCCAAGGAGGGCCAGGAGAACGGTGGCCCGACGAAGGCCATCGAGACCAGCATTCCAGGGATTCGCATCGCCGAAAACCTGCCAAAGGTCGCGACAGTGATGGAGCATCTGGCGCCGATCCGTTCCATGTCGACGAAAGAAGGCGACCATACTCGAGCAACTTACTACATGCGAACCGGGTATCTTCCGCAGGGCCCGATTCAGTACCCGGCGATGGGTTCATTCCTCGGGAAAGCGATGAAGAAACCCGAGTGTGATCTACCATCATTTATCGCCGTGAATCCGTTTCGAGCATTCAGTCCGGCGGCATTCGGGCCTGGGTTCCTGGGACCGTCGTGGTCTCCGTTAGTTGTTGCGTCAGAAATGGATCAGCAGCAGAACATCTCATTTGAAGTGCGAAATCTCAAGCCTGCGGATCGCTTGCCAGCAGCTCAGGTGGACTCACGATTGAGTTTGTTGAGTACTCTGGAGCATTCATTTCTGTCAGAACGTCCCGATGGCCCGGGACACAGTCATCTTCAATCTTATGAACAGGCCGTACGTATGATGATGTCGGAGGCTGTTGCAGCATTTGATCTGGAACAGGAAGAAGCGTCACTGCGAGATGCCTATGGTCGAAATGCGTTTGGTCAGGGGTGCCTGCTGGCTCGTCGACTTGTCGAACGAGGCGTCTCGTTTGTCGAGGTTTCTCTTAACGGCGTTGATGGACTTGGCGGAGCTGGCTGGGATACTCATCAGGACAACTTCAATGCCGTGAAGGGCCTCTGTGGAATGCTGGACCCTGCGTGGGCCACGCTAATGACTGACCTGAAGCAGCGAGGATTGCTGGAGAATACTCTGGTCGTCTGGATGGGCGAGTTCGGGCGGACACCGAAGATCAACGAGAACACCGGCCGCGATCATTGGCCGGGAAGCTGGAGCACTGTGCTCGGAGGAGCCGGTATCAAAGGCGGACAGGTTTACGGTGCAACCAGTGACGACGGCATGGAAATCAAAGAGAACCTGCTGACCGTTCCCAATCTCATGGCCACGATCTGCAGAGCCCTCGCGCTGAATCCAGAATCCACAAACCTCAGCAACATCGGCCGCCCCATCCCTCTCGCCGACCACGGTTCGGCAGCAGTTGAGACGCTGCTGGGATGACTCGTCGCTGCCATTCACACTAAATCCAGACTCTTCTCGGGGCATGGAGGGGAGCGCCTTCATCGCCCCTCCGTTGCGTTCAATATCGGCCGATCTGTCTCAGATCAGCGAGCTTGCGTGTTGCTGTCTGACGTCGGGGCGATTTTTGAGGTCGCGCAAAAAGGGACACTGCGATGGATAGCACCCTTCTCACAGATCCACTCCAACGGATTTTCTTTCTTCCTGCAAATTGATGGTAAAACATGCAGGGTAAAAGATCGGAAGCACAACCATAGAAATCTTTTACCACTCATCTTTCACCAAAATCGCTCTGATCAAGCCCGACATGGGGAAATGTCGGGCTACAGAAAGAGTTCCATCCTGGTATCACACCAGCCGCAGCGTACTGCATGTCTGTTGATAGGAAACCTCTAGATCCAAAGAGATGGCGTGATCGTTGTCCAACCAGATTGGCAGGATCGGCAACCGTTGCCCGACAACCATCGGATACGCCCAGGATTCAAACCGCGATCGTGTGGCCAGATTGTGACTTCGACAAGTCACGGCATATGTGGCTGGCGGGGCGGGAGCAAACGCGGGATCGGTCTGACAGAAGACGTCCAGCACTTCACAGTACAGATTGAAATGCTTCACGGTCACCAGATCGACAATCGAAACGCAGATCTTCTTTTGCAACAAAGCGGCACACTTTGAAACAAACGCCTGGCGAGTCTCCGGGCGATCCTTGTTGGCTGGGCTGACGAGTTCAATCGCGGCAACCAGTTCTCGACCTCGCTGCTGGTCAAAAATCAGCACTTCGTATTCGTAGATTTCGGTTGGGTCCAGCTCCAAAGTCAGCGTCGGCTCCGGCGGTGCCCAGATCGCCGTTGCCGCACCTGTACCAGATGAATTCGGCCCAAACCCATGTTCGCTTTCAACATCGAATGTGCAGACATCGACTTCGAAGTTCTTTCCAAGATGCACGCGAGGTTCAGCGGTAAACTGGTCAGGCAGTGATCTGCAAAGATCCATAACGATCATCGCAGGCCACATTCCATGAAAACCTTCCCAGGAACCCTTGTTGAAAATCGGCGGTCGAAAATGATCCAGCAGCGGCATAGCGTGTCTCCTTCGCCCTATTGTAACCGTTCCCGTCTTTGCCGCGAGCAAATTTCGGCGGTGACGTCCGCAAACCAATGCCCGGCGTTCACACTCGAATTAATGGATTCAAAGTCGGCCTTGCCGATCTGACGCGGAACTGGCGGACCAGGGGTCGTTCACCGCGAGCTGCCGCCGTGATTCGACCAGGAACCATCAACTGTCTGGATGATATCGAATTCCGCCGACGGACCTGTCATACTCCCTCTTTCAGTCTGTATCAGGTTTGACTTCAACGCCGAAAAGTAAACTTGTTACTGAATTGAAATCGCTACGATTTGAGTTCAGACAATGTCAAAGAGTGATGTATGCAAGACAGTCAGAGTGCTTTCAGATGCCTTCTGCATTTCGTCCTGTTCACCGGGACTTTTTCAGCCGCAGTTTTTCCGGCATATGCTGATGAGACGAAAACGGTTTGGGGGCTGAAGGCTGGCGATCGGTTTGTGGTGAGCGTGCTTTCCGTCAAGCATACCGAAGTGACGATCGGTGACCAGCCAGCCACCAGCTCGGACACTCGGGATCGGTTTGAGATTGAATACCGTGTTACTCAAGTGCGAAATTCCGGCGACGCCGTCATTGCGGCACGACTGAGAAAGGCCAGTCGTGATGTGGGCGACGAATCGCAGGACTCACTGAAGGCATCCGCGCGTTCCGCCAGAGCACTAGAGGATCTGCGAATTGGATTTGAGATCGATTTCACCGGACAGATTCTGACAATCACCGCACGAGACAGAGACGCTGTCCTCGCCGCACTTTCAGGACTCGATGTGTCGACTTCTCAACTGCTACGTGATTCCTGTCCCGAAGATGTGATCGCTGCCTGGCTGAGCCGTCCTTTCTGGGCCGGGCTCACAGGCCACGTTGATGAGCTTCCACAAGGTAGTGATCAGAAGGAGAAGCAAAAGTCTCCACTGACCAGAAAAGATTCCATCGCCATCGGGCCGTTTGGAGTCATGCAGGCCACTTTGGAGCTTCAGCCAAATACAGCCGATGAGGGAGAAGAGTCGATGACTGTGACCGGCCAGGGACGTTATGTTCCCCTGGTCGTGCCGAACAGGGATTCTATTTCATCAAAAATTCCACTGCAGAATGTGACGGCGGAACTGGATGAATACTCTGGAAAAATCCATCTCTCCAGGGCGAAGCCGAAGGACGAAACACCGATGCCTGAAGGTGATCTTCCCGAGTTGCAGCCAGAAGTGATTCCGCGTCAGAAAGATGTCCATTTTCAGTCGATGGAAATCAACATCCGTCTACATGGCAACGGAACACTTAAAGGTGCGGTCGGGAAGGCCGATCAGAATGTGGCCTTTCGCCAGACTCAAATGCAGTCATGGATACTAACCGAACTTACTTTTGCTCGGTCTGAGTATTTTTATGATGTGCCGGTACCGATTCCGGCAGCCCCACGTTAATCGCCTCTTCTCTGCTGTCGGCAAGCGTCCCGACTGGCACTCTCAAATTTCCGAAGGCTGAACGTTCGCCTGAAAATGTGGGATTGAGCGGCCAACAACGGTCACTTTGGGTAAGAATTCACTGTTTCTTGCAACTGCAAAGTCGTTAGCGAATCAGGACACGTCTATGATTCGCCGCAGCGAAATGTGTTTGCGGACTTTGCGAATGAATTCTCAAACCTCACTGCAAGAGATCGTCGAACGATCCTCCCTGTTTATTTCTCTCTGAATCGAATTGAAGGACTGTTGTCGTCATGTCTGATCCGTCTCGCGACACTCTGGAAACATTTGAAAACCCGTTTCCTCAGCGAAATTTTGTTGTTGAAACAGTGGCTCCGGAGTTCACCTCTGTGTGCCCGAAAACTGGCCATCCGGATTTCGGAACGCTGACCATTACGTACATTGCGGACAAGGTCTGCTACGAACTAAAGTCACTGAAACTTTACTTGCAGGAATACCGAAATCATGGTGCGTTTTATGAACGCGTCACAAATATGATTCTGGATGATCTGGTCGCGGTTACTCAGCCACGCTGGATGAAAATAGAAGCCGCCTTTACGCCTCGCGGTGGTATTCGCACGACAGTGATCGTTGAACACGGTACGCGACCTTAGGTTCGAACTGATTCAGGACTGGAGAATGTACATGGCCAAGGCATGGGGCGGACGATTTCATCAGGCGACGGATCCGCGAGTAGAAGCCTTCACAGAGTCGATCAGCTTTGATAAGCGACTCTACGCTGTTGACATTCGCGGCTCCATGGCCCATGCCACAATGCTTGCTCATGCCGGGCTGATTACAGACCTGGAACGAGATCGCATCTGTGATCATCTTGACCAGATCGGTGAAGAGATTGCGGCTGGACAATTCACCTTCCGTACGGATCTCGAAGACATCCACATGCACATCGAGAACGCGTTGATCACGCGGATCGGTGATGTGGGTCGAAAGCTACACACGGGTCGAAGTCGCAATGACCAGGTCTCCACGGACCTGAAACTCTACACTCGCGATGCCATCGACGATCTCGACAAGTTGCTTGTTGATATTCAACAGGCGTTTGTCGCTCGTTGTGACAAGGACGCTGACGTTGTGTTGCCCGGGTATACTCATCTTCAGCGCGCTCAACCTGTGCTGGCCGCGCATTACTGGCTGGCTTATGTCGAGAAGTTTCAGCGAGATCGTGAACGACTGGCGGATTGCCGAAAGCGCCTTAACGTCTGTCCGCTGGGAGCCGCGGCATTGGCTGGAACAACGTTACCGATCGATCGCCAACTGACCGCAAAATTATTGGGCTTCGATTCCGTTGCTGCCAATAGTCTTGACGTCAGCAGTGATCGCGATTTCCTGATTGAGTTCGTATTCTGCCTTTCGCTGGTGGCTGCTCATCTGAGCACATGGGCTGAAGAGTGGATCATCTGGTTCACGACGGAATTCAACTTCCTGAAACTTCCGGATGCCTACACAACGGGCTCTTCAATCATGCCGCAGAAGAGGAATCCTGATGTCTTGGAGCTGATCCGAGGCCGAACGGCTCGAGTGATGGCGACGGTGCCGCAGTTGCTGATTCTGATCAAGAGCCTTCCTATGGCCTACAATCGAGACTTGCAGGAAGACAAACTGGCGATGTTCTCCGCCTACGATGCGCTGCGGGCCTGCCTGGATTTGACGCCATCCATCGTGGCCGGTGCAGAATTGAAGCGCGATCACATTGAATCGCGGCTTGAGGACGGCTTCCTGGACGCCACGGCTCTGATGGAATACCTCATCAAGAAGGGTGTCCCGATGCGGACCGGTCACGAGACTGTCGGAAAGCTGGTGGCGCATTGTGAGTCTCGGCAATGCCGGCTCGCAGACCTGTCACTGGAAGACCTCAAGACGGCCTGCTCGGTGATTGAAGAAGACGTCCGAGGGATTTTGGGGGCTCGGAATGCAATGAAGGCCTTGCAGAGCTATGGGTCGGGCGGCGAAGAATCTGTCGCTGCAAGACTGGCCGAGTGGAAGCAGCGACTGTCCTGATTGGGGAACAGTGTTGAAAAGCTATCGCCGAAATTGGACATAACTTTGCGGTTCAGGGAAAAATTTCACGCGAAAAGGCGGTCCGTTTAGACTCCTGCTGTGTTGAGAGAGATGTTGTCGGCCTCCATCGGCAACTGAATGTACGGACACTGCTGTCAGGGTTGCTTGCCTGGCTCGCAATTCCGGGCGTACAGTTCCAGCGGCGGATCCGGCAGCGAATTGAGCCAACTCTGGCGGTACTCCGTCGAGGTTTTTGGCCTGTCGTCCGGCTGATAGAAGTCACTCATAAACCAGACTGAGACCTCGACGGCTCGCGATTCTGGCTGCATTTTTTGATGAATCTGCACTGCGGAGTGCCCGTTTGGTCTCTCAGTCCCTGACAAACCAATACCTTTCTGACCCGGACGTTCAGTTAATGCTGAAAGTCGCTGCGGGTGACAACTCCGCGTTTGAAGAGTTGGTGGTTCGGTATCAGGATCGCCTGGTAGGATTCTTTTTCCATCTGGTGCATGATCGAACTACGGCAGAAGACCTGGCTCAGGAAGCGTTTCTGAGAGTGTTCCGCTCGCGAGAGCGCTATGAGGCCACTGCTCGATTCTCGACCTGGCTTTTCCGGATTGCTCATAACCTTGCAAGCAACCAAAAACGCGGTGCTGCTCGTCGGCGGGAAATTCCGCTGGCATCTGGCAATAGTGCTCATGACTTGCCGTCGCCGGGACAGAATCTGGCAGAAAAATCTGCTCTTATGCCAACAAGGCAGCTTGATTCCTCAGAACTGCGAGAGGTAGTACGCATCGCCATTGATGAACTCAGCGAACGACAGCGAACGGCCGTTGTCCTCCACAAGTTTGAAGAAATGAGTTACGAGGAAATCGGTGATGTGATGGGACTTGGACCAGTCGCTGTGAAGTCTCTGATTTCCCGGGCGCGTGGAAAACTGAAGGAGGCACTCGAACGGTTCGTCTGAAAACCTACGTTGCTGAATGTTGCACAAACCGAGATCGAACTGCTGAATTGAACTTCGGCGATGTCGAAAAAATCCACTATGCTGTTGTCCCCTGATTGTCCCCTGCTCTGAATAGACCCTTGCTCTGACCACAAAGTAGACAGAAATGTCCCGTCCCACCGACACCGAGATTTTCGATGAGCCTGAGGAGGCCAATGACCCTCAGCTTACGGAACTCGTTGCGTATCTGGATGGCGAACTTAACGAAGAAGCAAGCAATCTCCTCGAACGACAACTTGCCGAGAATCCGCCGCTGCGAGGATATGCCGAGACTCTGGATCGCACATGGCAGTTGCTGGATACACTGGGCGAAGCGACAGCAAGTGGGGAGTTTACCCAGAAAACTCTCGCGTCACTCTCAGCCATTTCTCATGAAGAGTTTGCCGATCAGATGCCGTCATCGAAACGGGGCACTGATTGGTTTCGAAAGATCCCGGCAACAAGGATTGTGCTGTGGACGTTGGCCGGCTTCCTTGGCAGTTCGGTCGGGCTTATTCTCGGACGTTCAAGTCAGTCTCCGAAGGCAGACTCCGAAGACTTGCAGTTACTGCAACAATTGGATTTGCTGCTGCAGTTTCCTCAACTTCACGCGGCAAGAAGCGCCACGTTTCTTGAGCAGGTTACGGCAATCGATCATGACTCATCGGAGGACAGTTCGAATGCGGTGCCCGAAGAAGGAGATCGCAAGCCATGAGTTTCGTGCGAACAGCTCAGGCAGTGTTACTTCCTGTAATTTGCCTGATCTTTGGTGCCTGCCTGTCGATCTTCATGTGGGGGCGAAGCAGCGATGAGCGAGCTTATCTGAGCAAGCAACTTCAGGAGTACCAAAGCCTCGAAACTGAACAGAAAAATAACGTTCGAAAAAGCTATGCGCTGCTGAAGTCCATGCCGGCTCGAAAGCAGACAGAGATCGAACAGATTCATCAGCAGACGCGGGCAAATCCCGAATTGCTGCAGACGATAAATCGTTATTTTGAATGGTGGTCCTCACTGTCACAGGCGGAATGGGACAGTTTTGAAGAACTGAGTGCTGAAGAGCGACTGGCATTTGTAAAATCTCGCTGGAGAAAGTCCACCGAAACCACGCCTGAAGAGATTGTTGTTGAGTTTACCGGTCCTTCATCAGTGCGTATGCCGACGTTGCAACTGAGCTTTGCTGACTTCTGGTCGATCATCTCTGAAACTGTCCCCAACGAGGATCGCGATGACGCTCTGCGTAAAGAACTGGAGCAACTAAAGTCCGATAAACACCGCTCACTGTTGTTGACACTCTCGATTTTTGAGCGATTCAGCAACCCGAACCAGCGACGCGAGCTTGAGCAATCGGGTGAGCTTTTGAAGGCAGCAATGTTCCGACATATTGATGACGAAGCGTGGCTGGCCAGGTTCCGGTCCATGGTTCACGATCTTGATCGTAAACCATTCGCGAGAGCCTGGATGTTTATGACGGCTTCGTCTGTGCTCGACAGGGCCACAATTGTTCTTGGCGATGATCTGCGAAAACAATTCCCCGTCACTTCAGAGCAGATTGTGGAAGCATTTGAATCACTCCCCGACAGAACGGATGCCGACAAATCGTTTCAACGAGCATTGATGACAATGCCCTCGGATGAAGCGCGAAAGCGTCTGGAGCTGTTGGCCCAAACGACTCGTAGCCAGTCACCAGAACAGCTGTTGGTGAATCGATACAATAAATTCATTCGAGATCGACAGCTCTTTCTGCGGAGGCAATTCGGCTTCGGAGGTCCTGGCATCGGACCACCACCTGTCTCCGGACAAGGTCCGGGATCAGAGAGACCTCGCGAAGGAGACGGACTACTTCGTCGAGATCCAGGACGCCGTCCTGAATAGTAGACAGACAAAGCTCTCAAAACCCCCAGGATGGCTGTCTGTTCACGCAACGCGAACTATTACCTCAAGTGTCAGACTTTGAACAAAGTCATAAAGCGAATCGCTGGACTTGTCCCCGTTGATTTCCGATTCTGATCACTCCCCAGGGCCGCTCAAACGCAGACGCAGTCGTGCACGTTCGGGCATCAGAATTCTTTTTCGATCAGGAGATGGAAACGATGGGCATCGCAGGCTGGCTCGTCATTGCCTTCTATGCAGGTCTGATGATCGGAGTGGGCGTCTGGTATTCGCGAAAGAACCAAACTGCGGATGACTATCTGCTCGGCGGGCGTCGCATGTCGCCAATTGCGGTCGGGCTCTCCCTCTTTGCAACACTTGTCAGTACGCTTTCGTATCTTGGTGGCCCGGGAGAAATGATTGCTCACGGGCCGATGATGATGACTCAAAGTGTCGCGCATCCGCTGATCTTTTTGATCGTCGGCTTTGGCTTAATTCCGCTGCTGATGCGACAACCCGTCACCAGTGCCTATGAGATCCTGGAAGCAAAACTGGGAACGAGTATCCGACTGGCAGGTGCTTCAGTTTTTCTCTTATTGCGGCTGGGATGGATGTCGACCATTCTGTTCGCAACCAGTCAGAGTGTTCTGGTCCCGCTGCTGGGGCTGGATGTCTCCTGGACCCCATGGCTTTGTATCTTTCTGGGAATTCTGACTGCGATCTATTCCTCCACCGGCGGCATGCGCGCCGTCGTAATGACCGACGCCATTCAGTCCATCACCATGCTGGCCGGAGCAATCGTGACCCTTGCGGTCATTACTGTTCGCATGGGAGGTGTCAGCGCGTGGTGGCCAAAGTCCTGGCCTCAACACTGGCAGACGCCCAATTGGGGTTTTGATCCTGACGCCCGAGTGTCTTTCGGAATGCTATTCATCTCGACAACGCTCTGGTATGTCTGCACAAATGGTTCAGACCAAATGTCGATCCAGCGTTTCCTGGCGACTCGTGATGCCAAAGCCGCACGACGCACACTGGCCGTTTCTCAAATCACTGATGTTTCGGTTTCAGTGCTGTTGTCCATCACCGGTCTGGCTATTCTGGGCTTCTATCAGGCACATCCGCCACAGCTTGAGGCCAATGTCACAATTGTTGATATCGGAGACCAGTTGTTTCCGAAGTTCATTATGTCAGAAATGCCCGACCTTCTGGCTGGATTAGTCCTCGCGGCAATTCTCTCTGCAGCACTGTCCAGCCTTTCCTCGGGTGTAAACTCCGCCTGTGCAGTGGTTGAAAAAGACTTTCTTTCAAGACATCAGGCAGGGACCACATCGTTGCGACGTCTGGTCCTGCTGACATGGATCATTGCGGCAGTGTCTGTAGGTCTCAGCCTGATCAACACGCTCATTGAAGGAAACATCATCGAACGATGTTACAAAGTCGTCAATCTGCTGACGGCTCCTCTGTTCGTACTGTTCTTTTTGGCTCTGTTTGTTCGCTGGTCAAATGGATTCGGAGCCTGGTGCGGCCTCATTTCCAGCACTCTGGCGGCGATCGCGATTGCCTACGCAAAAGACCTTGGGCTTCCTCTGGGAATCAGTTTCGTCTGGATGACGCCCTGTTCATTGTTGACCGGTATAGTCATCGGTGCAATCGCCAGTGCTGCATGGCCACAGAAAAGAGCAACAGCCTGAGAGTATCAAACACGCGGTATTGCACAGTTATCCACAAAGACCTTCGATCAGCCAGCCTCAAACATGCTTCAAACTTCACGGACCTTGTTGTTTTTCACCATTGTTTCCTGTTGCGCCATCGCCACAGCCTCAGATGGACAGATTCGCCCCGCAGCCGATGAACACGAGCTGCGAAAGTGGCTTGAGAATATGGTTTGGCATCATCGGTATTCGATCGCAGAAGTCAGTCAGGTCACCGGACTCGATGATGCTCAGGTCGTCGCAAAGTTGAAAGAGTTTAACATTTCAGACGCGACGAAACCTTCGCGATCAGACAAACAACTCTTGATGCTGCCGTATCCGGGTGGACGACACCCTCGAATCGGGTTTCTTGACGGTGCTATTGAGCCGCAGCGCGAAACCAAGTTGAGTGTGTTCTGCCCTTGGGACGAGCAAAGCTATGTCGTGATGGATGTTCCGGAAGCAATCTGGTCCAATCTTGGGCTCACCTATCTGGCCCATACACACGTGAAAACGATTTGGGATCTGCAGGGCGTCCAGCTTAAGCCGCAGGAATGGGCGTTGGCTGGCGATGGCAGCTATCATCTTCATCGCCGGCTTCCAAACGGCATCGAATTCGGCACCACAGCAAGAGCCTTTTCAGACCACATCGAACTGAAGATGTGGCTGAGGAACGGCACGGAAGCAAAACTCAGCGACCTCCGAGTGCAGAACTGTGTGATGCTGAAAGGGGCGAAAGGGTTCGATCAACAGACGAACGAAAATAAGCAGTTTCTCTCAGAGTACGCTATTGCATCGTCTCCCGATAGAACCCGCTGGATCATCAGTGGCTGGGAACCGATTCATCGAGCGTGGGCGAATCCCCCCTGTCCATGTCTACACGCCGATCCCAGGTTCCCCGATTGCAACCCGGGAGAGACGCAGACACTTCGCGGCTGGCAGTCCTTTTACGAAGGCAGCAACATCGATCAGGAAATCAAACGGATCGAAGCCACAGGCTGGCGACAGTCGCAGTGAGTCGGGAATCCATTCGCCCCGAGACAACATCGGGAGCGTGAGTTCCGTGTTGTCAGCGCCGTCTGTCCTTCCGACTCAGTGATCGGCCTTTTCGGGCGAAATCGGAGCTTCCTCGATCAGTTCTTCTGTTGAGCGCCCGACGCAGGTAAGAATCGTGTTCTGCCCAAGCGCTCCGAAGATGGATGTATCATAAATGTTTTCGCGCCAGAGCATCAAACCTCGGTTGGTATCAATGCGAATCGTTCCGCGAGGCGTTGCCTGAATCAGTTGGCCCTTAACAATCGGACTGCGTACTCGGGACTGAATGGAGCATTGAAACGAGATCGTGGCAATTCCGCCTTCAACAGAATCGAGTCGAAAGGTTCGAAGGATAGGCACCTCGACATTAACATCCTCCTGAAGTCGGGCGTTGACCATAATCTGCTCTTTCCATGTATCCCCGACTCGTACTTCGTGCTCGGGAAGAGCTGCCAGAAACGAACCGGGATCTGTTTGTTCCTTCTGTACAGCCGTGTTGCTCGAAGCGAGTTGTATGGCATTCGCTGTGGCTTCACTTTCGACCAGCGGATCAGAAGCTGGTGCCGATGGAGCATTTTCCCCGGAAGCACGTTCGACCTTTGCCGGCGTTTTTTCTGACTGTTTCGATAACCCTCGAGAAGTCAAAAGATACCGCGGAGCGTTTCCTTTCAACTGATGCGCCACCTGCTGATAGACCAGCGGCACTTCTCCGGGTTTCATTGAGGAGTCAAACTCAACAGCCGGATTATCATCACTCTGCTTCTGCATCCAGACATTCTCAAACTGCATGGTG
Source organism: Candidatus Kuenenia stuttgartensis (assembly GCA_945861975.1). GTDB lineage: Bacteria > Planctomycetota > Planctomycetia > Planctomycetales > Planctomycetaceae > SXXK01. Next base: position 14,267 of record CAMAXD010000113.1, read on the forward strand.
AATGCAGCAGAACTATCTTCATTCACGGACGTCACAGCGAACAATCGCCGCTGCCGCAAAGCCGAGCGATCGATCGACTGACCTCGTTCGCCAAGATTGGCATCAAGAGCCATCTTCTGCTCCATCTGATAGCGGAGTCTCTGCCCTTGCTGGAACTGATACCTCAGCGTCCATGCAGCAGGCGCGTCTGCCGAAACCTGATTTCCCGCGACTGCGGCTGCCGGAGTGCCGGATACCGCCACTGACGCTTCCTCAGTCGCAGGCACTAAAACGGCGGTTTCTTCAAAAGCGACCAGCCGCGTGCCAATGATGGCCCATGCGAAGGCAACAACGAGAGAAGAGCCAAAAATTCTTGACGGAGCGATCATCCTTGATCCTCAACCAGCGGAGTCAGTGGGAATATGTCATCGGAGAGTAAACTACCACATCCGGAACTTTAGCCGCGAGTCCTGTTTTTGGTCAAAACATTCGATCTCATCCGGGCGTGTGCGACTGCGGTCTGTCATTTCTCTCTCCCATGTCATTAACCGGCAGATTCTGCCGATTAATGATGCACTGTTCCGCTCTGAGCCTGTGACAGCTCACACAAACCAACGCTTGCCCGCACACTGCTTCTCAAAGAATAACCAGTCGAGCAGAAGCCAATGGCCGAGTGTTCTGTGGAACATTATTCATCCGACTCCTCATCCGACTCCTCATCCGACTCCTCATCCGACTCCTCATCCGACTCCTCATCCGACTCCTCATCCGACTCCTCATCCGACTCCTCATCCGACT
>CAMAXD010000114.1 GCA_945861975.1 Candidatus Kuenenia stuttgartensis
ATCGAGAACATTGACGGAACGTTGGCGATATGAATGGCCCATACCCCGAATCCCATTAAGGCAATCTCAATAATCTTAAGCCAGATAATGGAGGAACGTTTGCTGAATCGGTCGGCCGCCCAGCCAGCCCACGGAGCAAACAAAACAAATGGCAGCATGAAGCATCCCAGTCCCATGGACAGCACGATCGCTTCTGCGTCTTCTTTGCCCCAGCCAAGGTTCTGTTGAAACTGCTGCTTCCCGATGGGAACAATCAGCCAGCGAAACATGCTGTCATTTACGGCAGTCAGAAACGTCATCGCGAGATACGCGATAAACGACACCGACGTCAGACGCTGTTGTGCAGGCTGCGGCATGTTGTGGTGGTCACTGGAAATTTTGAAAACTCCGAGCAGCTTGTCTATGAATCAGGACTATTCCTGGGGCGGCATAAATATAGGCCGGATGTTCGCGGGATCGATCATACAGAGGATTAACTCAATCGTGGCGCGCACAGAATAAGTTCAGCCCTGTTTCCTCGTTCGACAAACTCGTGGATGAATTGCGAAGCCGTGATTGTAGAGGCGACGGGGACAGGTTGCCCGTTTTTCCTGCACTCTGTCAGAAGTCGAGAATCCTGCTAATTGTCGGCATTTACGACAGTGACCAACCAAGCGCCCCGTCCCACACAGGAAGATGCTCGCAGACTGCACGATGGTGTAATCCGATTACAACGGTCAGCCGGAAAGATTTTGCGAATAACCGGCAGCTTTTGCCTGTTGAAATTCTCGTCGTTCGGCTGACCTGCCTGGACGTTATCAAGACTCCCTGAGACCATACTGCGACTAGTGCTCTGTCAAGGCTCAATTTTCGGGTACGACGGACTTCCAGTCCGTCGACAAAGGTTACCGCCGACGGACTGGAAGTCCGTCGTACAAATACAATTCAACCCCAACTTTAAAGGTTGACAGAGCACTAGCGGACAAACGCGACAACGTCTTTGCTTCTGAAAATCACGCCATGAACCGACGACTCCGGGGCTGCTGCCAGTTGGCTTTTTCCTTCGTATTGCTGATCAACTTACAAGCATTGCTGGCTGACGAAAAACAGCCTTATGCGGCGTTGGCGGAGCAAGCCACAGCAGCCATGGAAAAAGCCACTGACTACATGAAAACTCATGTTGCTGTGCACGGAGGCTATGTCTACGACGTGACGGTTGATCTGAAGCATCGCCGTGGTGAAGGAGTAGCAACACCGACAGAAGTTTGGGTCCAGCCGCCGGGAACACCGACCGTTGGTATCGCGTTCATTCGAGCTTACGAAGCGACCGGCGACAAGATTCATCTGGATGCGGCCGTCGAGTGTGCGAATGCTTTGCTGCACGGACAATTGGAGTCCGGGTGCTGGACGGATCGAGTCGACTTCGATCCGTCCGGTAAGAACGCGGGGCGATATCGCCATGGCAAAGGCAAGAAAAGTGGCCGAAATTATTCGACGCTTGACGATGATAAGTCACAGGCCGCACTCCGACTTCTGATCGAAACCGATCGAGCACTCAAGTTTCAGGACGCGGCGATTCATGACGCGGTGGAGTTCGGCCTTAACGCACTCCTGAAGGCTCAGTTTTCCAATGGCGGTTTTCCGCAGGGGTGGGACAAACCGGTGGAGCAACTGCCGGTTGTGAAAGCTTCGATCCCGGATTATGACTGGAGAACTGAAGGACGTTTCAAAAATTACTGGGACTATGAAACTCTGAATGATGGTTTAGCTGGCACTGTGACCACGACACTTCAACTGGCTTACGAAGTCTATACTGACAAACGCTATCGTCAGGCCATGCTGAAGTTCGGCGACTTTCTGATTCTGGCTCAGCTTCCTGAACCTCAACCGGCCTGGGCTCAGCAGTACAATCATCAATTGCAGCCCATCTGGGCTAGAAAATTTGAACCGCCAGCGATCGCTGGCCGTGAGTCCGAGGACGCGATTCAGACATTACTGTATCTGACCGAAGTGACCGGTGAGAAGCGATTTTTGGAACCAATACCTCGTTCCATTGCGTGGCTGAAAAGATCGCAATTGCCCGATGGCCAGATCGCTCGCTTTTACGAGTTAAATACCAACACGCCGCTGTACGTTGTCAAAGACACTTACGAGTTGACTCATGATGATTCCCATTTGCCAACTCATTATGGCTTTAAGTCTCGATCCAAAGTCGACAAGCTGGAAGAACGGTACCAGGTTTTGCAGGAAGGCGGTCAGCCAAAACTCAGCCGCCGCAGTTTGAAGTCGTTGCAGAAGGATGCGGAAGAAATCCTTGTTCAACAGGATTCTGCCGGCCGCTGGATTACCGACAAGAATGGCAAGGCTGTCTCGAATTCGGACGGCAAAGAACAGGACAAACTGTTTCTGCAGAGCGAACTTTTCAGTGAGCATCTTAATCGCCTTGCTGAATTTGTGACGGCTGTCCGAACGCTTAAGCCATAGGAGATTGCGGAATTTAGCTTCTGGTCCCCACCCGGTTTTATGCCGGGGGAACGAAGGGTTGAAAACTCGAGAGCGTCTGTTGGAAAACCCTGGCTCTTCCGGCACAGGGAAGTAACTCATCATTTTGACGCAGTAACGCAACGACTTATTTTTCTTCAGCGACGTTCTTTGTTGACCAGAACGAGGTGAATTGCTGATCGACGTTTCGCCAGCGGCAGAAGGAGCTGATCGCGGCGTCGATCCAGTCCACATCAGCGGCAGGATTGTCGGTCTCCGGGATTTTTCCCACCCCCGGCATGGATTCCGCAAAACGCAGCCAGCGGGAAGTCCAGTCATCAGTTTCTTCGGCACTGCGGACTTTCTCCACCAGCAGGATGCGGTTCAGAATACTGCGGAGAATTTCCGGCAGGGCCAGAGTTTGAAACTCTATTGATTCGACCAGATGCTTCTTCGGGACGACTCGCGGATTCACCAGCAGCATCGGCTCATCGGAAAAATCCAGCCGCCAAACTTCCCGCCCCAGATCCTGCGCGCGGACCGCCAGCAGGGGAACTCGAGGCAACGACTGCTGTTGTTGATTGCGAGGATTGATGCGATCCGCAACCGCCAGCAGGCGACCGCGAGGTTCAGCTGTGGACACAACTTTGACTCGAAATCGCAGGCCGGCCAGAGTTCCGAATTCAGAAAGTCGGCAGTTGGCTGGCGGAGTCAGATTGCCCACGGTCCCGAAATCAAATCGCACAAGTTCCAGTTGCCGGTAGGCTTCGACAATCACTGCCGCGGTTGGAGGGAACCCGTAGCGATCCAGTTGCAACTCCGCTGTGAACGATTCAATCCCGCCGATACCGGAAACGGTGATCGTCACGTGATTGCGTGAGATCTTGCGTCGGCCTGTAAAATTCAGTCGTGGCATGAGCGGCATCCTGCAACTTTTTAAGAGATATTGCGATTAACCCGCACGACGCTGATTCCGAACGACCGCTTCCGCCGCACGGGCCTGCACGAAAAGATCTCGATTGATGTCAAATCCCGCGACCGTCACGCTGAAACCGATTTTCTGCGGATAGATGACCAGATGATTGGGAGCCAAAACCTGAACAATCGCCAGATGAGATTTGATCAACACGGGATCAGCACTCAAATGGAAATCCGTTTCGGCAAAACGAGTCAGCGGGTTTCCTCGTCGACAGTCATAAGCCACATAGACATCGAGGCGCGGACAAAGCTCATTCCATCCTGCAGGCTCTGCGATGCGGAACCCACCTTTGCGACTGTTTAACTTGAATGGTTTTCTGCGCCGCGGCGTCGACGGGCCAGACTTCAGGCGACTGAAATCAGGAGCTGCAGCTTTGCTGGACATCGCGGAAAAGTTGACGGGGACTCCGACCTGGTTCTTGCCAGCTCCCACAGAAAAGACGTCCAGCAGCAGCACGGGATCTTCATCATCAGCCGACTCGACCAGCAATTGGCAAAGATCAGCCACGGCATTGCGAACAAATCGCAACGTGGCCGCCCCATGCAGATACTTGCCCTTGAAATGAGAGGACTCTTCGCTCCATTCCGTGTGAGCAGGATTCTCTGCATCGCCAAGAAAACCCGTCAGGGCAGGATCTGTCACGGAAACGATCGCATGGACATCGCGAATGGGGCGCGTACGAACATCTGAAATCACAATCCCGTCGCGAACGAAAATGGGACGCTTCTGCAGAGAGCCCTCCGCTCGCTCAACAAAGGCGTCAAAGAATGTCGTTCGCGGCGCGCCGTCTTTGGGATGCACAGTGACAGGAATTCGCAATGACACTCTGCCACATTCTTTCCATGCGGCGCGAAGCTCAGACCTCGTGGATTCGGGAAGAGAGAATCCTGAACCGCTGGCTACAGGCTCCGGAAGAAGAGGAACGCAGGACAAGCGATCATTCTTCTGAGTCAGCGACCACTTTGTCAGTGTAATCAGCGGACTCAGAGACTGCTGCAATGTTCGACTGCAGGTCTTTAAAACGGATTCCAGAGAGGCCGAGTCCACGACAGAACGTACGCCCGCATGTTCGACGGTGACGACAAGCTGTCCTTTCAGAATCGGGAAGAAATAGTCCTGCACAACGGCTTCGATCACGGCCGCACTGGTCCAGCGTTCGTCACAGTAGGGCACAACAAGCGTCAGCCCGGGATCAGCACCCCGTTTCAATCCAAAATCCGCGATGAACTTGTTGATACAGCGTTGATCGGCGACTGGCAGAGAAGCCTCATTTCGATCAGGCTTTTTGCCAAACCATCCATCCGGAATATAACTCTTTTCGCCAACATGATGAGATCTCAGAATCGACTGCCCCACGAGCAGTCGCTTCTTGTCGTCATGACGCACCGTCAGGCCAAAGAAGCTGCGAATTCGGCTGCTGCGTGGGAAAACAAATTTTCCCAATCCCCAGCGACCACGGCCGCCATCGGTTTTGTTCGACTGTCCTTCAGCTCGGAAGAAGTAGTAGAACGGATTCTTAACGCCAGCAACTTCATGGTACTGAGTCACATCGCCGGTAAGGCCTGTCGTTCCACTGTCTTCGTAAGCAATAAAGCGACAGGGCTCATCAAGGCGGGGAGCATCGCGCAGCCCACTGCTCTCCGCGTGAAAATGGGGCCATCCGTTTTCAAACCAGCGAGCAGCTTTTTCAGGAGACAGGGCTGCCTGATCACCGGAGACAAAGATACGAACTCGTACCGGTCCTTTGACTCGCGGCCGTTTTGCATCCAATGAATTCTGCACGGCTTCGCGGATGAAACCGCGTAACTCAGTGTCGTTCGTAAAGAACTCCCCCTGAGTTGCCTCTCGGTTCTTGAAGCGAGGATTAACCTTATTGAAGTTCCAGGAGAGTTTCATGGCTGCGACGTAACAACAAGCGGTTCAGAAGAATGTTATGACCTGGCATTAGTTTTGTTCGGACATGCAGGACGCCTCGAACAGCGAGAGACCTTACCGAGTGGGTAAATTCCGAAGGTCGCGGTGGGCTGAACTTCTATGACGGTTGCGACGTTTTTGAGCCGCAGAATATGCCGATCGACAACCGATCGTGACGAAGGATTTCTCCGATAATTCGCCAGCGATTGAGAGGGCACATCGATCCGTGGAAGTGAGGCGATCCACGGAACCTCGCGACTCAATCTACGTTCTTGTGCAGAACCCACGCAACATTCGCAGAGCTTGCTACACTACATGTGTCACACAATGGGCAGTATTGGGTCACAGAATGGGAAGTGTTGGGTCACACAATGGGAAGTGCCACTGCACACGCCGGACGATGATCTGCAAACTTCCTGCGAGACTGGACGGCTCGCGCGGTACCGTCTCAAATTTCACCAGTCCGGTGCACTCCGGATAAATTGTGATTTGGAAAGACACCGAAGATGTCGACCGACAATTCGAACAGGTCGCTGATTCCTGCAGCATTTGGTGCCGGCAATACAATTCTGTTGCTGACTAGTGCCGCGTTCTTTCTGGCCGCCTATGTTATTCCGCTGACATTCCCGAACTGGGCGGGTTCAAGAAACTCGCTTCTGATACTGGGCGGAATCAATCTCGCGTTGGCTCTGATCACAATTCTCTTTCCGCAACTGACTGCGCGATTCACTCAGAGGATGGGGATCCGTTCGCGAATGTTGCTGCCTCGTGAGGGGATCGTCTATCTTGGCATTATGCTGATCGTGGCCGTTGGCGCGCTGACAGGGGGTAGTCCGGATACGGGAAATATCCTGTTGCTGGTTTTCGGAATGATGGCGGGCCCTTTTGTGCTCAATGGTTGGGTCGTCGATGCAATGCTGGTGCGAGTCACGGTCAGTCGGCAACACCCGCTGACAACGCAGGCCGGTGTCTATTTCGGGGTGGATGTGATGATGCGGAACGACAAGCCCTTGCTGTCGTCTCGACTGGTTGAAGTACGGGATGTGGTGCAGGGGCGGGATTTGCGTGCGGAGCCGACGGTCACATTTGTCCGTGTCGGCCCCAAAGAAGAGCGTTTCGGGCGTTATGAACTGTGCATGAGTCGTCGCGGCCTCTATCGGTTTGGTCCGATGAGAATCAGCAGTCGCTTTCCCTTGGGGATTGGGGAGCGAGGTCATGTCGTTGAAGGTGAAAGTGAATTGTTGGTTCATCCGGCAATCGGGCGATTGTTGCCGGGCTGGAAGCGACGTGAACGTGACCTCGCGGAGTCGGCGAGTCGGGCCAACGCACGGATGGGAATTTTTGACGACGATTTTCACAGTATTCGCGAGTACCGCGCAGGGGACAGTTCGCGAGCCATCCACTGGCGCAGCTCGGCTCGGCACGGGCAGATGATGGTGAAAGAACATCAGCAGCATCGGGAAGCGGAACTGATCGTAATGCTGGACTTTTTTCTCACTCCGCAGTTTACAGAATTGGAGCAGGAGACGGCGGTGAGCCTGGCCGCGACGCTGTGTGTCGAACAAACTCGACAATCGTCAGCAGGTACTTATCGGCTGCTGATTGCCGGAAAGGAACAGCAGAGTCTGGAAGTCGTCGGGGCTGCTCGTTTTCGCGACGCCGCGCTGAGAGCATTGGCTATCTGCCAACCATCTGCGAAAGCTCCGTTATCAGAAATTCTGACCGCCGTCGCCCAGGGCTCGATCTCGTCCAACAGCCGCTTTGTGCTGATAACGCCGCGTCCTGATGAAGCGCAGATTCTGGCGGAGACGATTGCACGCGATTCTGTCAGGAATGAAACCCAGTTAATTCAGCGGCTGCTGATTCTGGATTGCAGTCAAGAGACTCTGAACGATGTCTTTACTGTCGCAAACAGCCTCGATTCCGGGAAGAACAACAATGGTTGAACTTTCAGCGGCGCAGAGTGACGAAAAACTACGAGCGACATTTTTCCGAAGTATGACGCTGGTGACTTCGGCCGCCGCACTGATTCTGGCAGGAAGTGAAGGGGCTTTTTTCCCCGCTGGGATTACGCCATTCATTGCCGTCGTGGCCTGGATCTTTGTCGATCATTATCGCACGCTGCATATCCCCGTGCTTGTGGGCAATCTCTTTGGTCTCGCAGCGCTGTGGGTCGCGGCTGATGAATTTCTCGGCGGCACTCTCATTCAGAAACTGCTTTCCGGAGCACATCTGGTCGTTTATTTGTCATGGATTGTTCTGTTACTGCCTAAATCTCATCGGCAGTACTGGTGGCTCATGGCATTAAGTGTTCTGGAGCTGGCCATTGGAGGAATTGTTTCCGGTAACGTAGCCTTTGGTGCCGCTTTAATGGGAATGATGCTGCTCCTGATGTGGACCATGTCCGTGTTCTCGCTTTACCGCGTCCAGGACCACCATGCAAAAACTGCTGATAACGATGCACTGAACGGTACGGAGTCCGGATCGAGACAGGTGCTGCCAACAAGATCAGTGAAGAAGGATCAGCCTCGACGTAGAAAAGAGAGAACGCTGGCATTCTTTCGCTCATTTTTTGGCCTGAACGCCGGCCCATTTCAGTCAGCATTACCAGAGACAGCCGCAACCCAAAGCCGTATTGCCCCCGCAATCCTTATTCGCAATGGACTTCAGCGTGACGCTGCGGAGACGTGGGTGGGCTGGCGATTTCGAGGCATGGTGAGTGGCTCTTTTGCCATTTCGCTGATGCTGGCGTTCATCGTGTTTGCGGCCTTTCCACGTGTCTGGATTCCGGGACTTGTCCTCGGAGATATTTCCACCGAACAGCCAGCTTTTGCGGGACAGACCGGCTTCAGCAATTCCGTCGCGCTCGGCGATGTTGGGCGAATTATGCAGAGCAACGCACGTGTACTCGCGTTCGATGCGGTTAACCTGCAAACTCAAAAGCCTATGACTGCGGAAGAGCTGGCCGCTGGTCTGAACATGGATGAGCTCCGCTTTCGCGGCAATGTTTTCTCTCACTACTTCGAGGGACAATGGTTGCGCGGATATTCGCTTCAGGAGACTGCTCATGAAGACGGTATTCATCGTCCCGGGAACTATTCTCGAATGCCTTCTGATTTTATGGTCAATATCATTCAGGACCCGCCACAGGAACTCTTTGCATTTGCTCCGTACCCTGTCAGTCGAGTGATTTCTACGCGCCGCAATCGCGTCCTTGCTACGGATAAGCGAGCCTGCCTGATCTGGCTGGAGCGACCTTACGAAAACAGTCTCTCACGAGCGTTTTCGGTCGAGTTGCCTCGTGTGAAACCAAATAGCGGGATTCCTTTTGAGTACTGGACCTCACCGCCAGATCCATCCAAAGAGCAACTGAATGAGTTTCGCTATAGACGTGAGGAGACTGCAGAGCGACTGTTTCTGACGGACGGCATTGAAACTCAATATTTCGAAGCCGCTCGAGCACCGCGCGCGATAGAACGCCGAATCTATGTGCAGCAGAAAGACCTGCGATTTGCCCTCCCCGATCTTTACCGGATTGCCTATGAGATTTGTCTGGAGAATGGAAAGCTCGTTCCGTCGGACCAATGCGTGCAAAGAATCATGTCTTACCTGAGTCAGCAGAATGGCTATCGATATTCTTTGACTCAAACTCGAAAGGATAATTCTCGCGACCCATTGGAGGACTTTCTTTTCAACACGAAGTCGGGACATTGTGAATATTTTGCGTCCGCCTGTACTCTGATGCTGCAGGCCGTCGAAGTCCCCGCGCGTCTGGTCAACGGATTTTATGGCTGTGAAAAAAACAGCGTGACAGGCAAATACGAAGTTCGACAGCGGCATGCACATACGTGGACCGAGGCGTGGATCAATGGGCAATGGCAAACGCTCGACGCGACTCCCTCCGCAGATCGAGAAGCACTTCTGATTAAGAATGAGTCCATTACGCTGATGTCAAATATTCAGGAGGCGATCACGGACTTCTGGAATGATGGCATTCACAACATGTCGGCACAGCGACAGAAGGAGTTTTTCGCTCCTGTGATCTCCACATCAAAATCATTGTACGACACAATTCAGGAGCGGGGTCTGATGGAAACGGCTCGACAATGGGCCGCTGGTCTTACAAGTTCTCCGGAGAAATGGGTAAGCTGGCAGGGAGGCATTGTGACGTTCATGATGCTGGCCACGATCGCAGGCTTGATTCGTGTTCAGGCTTTTCAGCGACTGAGCAGATTCTGTCGGTCTTGTCTCAACATCAGTTCCCCGCGCGATAAATCTTTGAAATCTGTGATCCGTTTTTACGAAGGCTTCTGTACCCTGTGTGAACGTCACGGTCTGAAGCTATCCCCCAGCAACAGTGCTCTCGAAAATGCGCAGATGGCTACAACAGAATTTCATGCGAAGATTTCCTCTGCGGAAATTCTGGCGGTGCCTTTGCGAATCGCGGAGGCGTTCAATCAGGTGCGTTTCGGCAATCAACCGCTGACCGATGAGCAGGCCCGTGCGATCGGCAAGGATCTGGAACAGTTTACAGAACTGCTGAAGTAAGTTTCCTCGCCTCAAACAATTCGACCTTCACGCAGCCCAGCAAAGATCACGGCAGCGATGAAGTCGGCAGTGGTTCCGGGATTGCGACGATTGCCGTCCGCTCTCAGAAATGTATCCAGATCTGCCAAATCGGCCGCTGAACCGCTTCGCTGCGGCCAGCCACTGCGAAGCAACTCCTGAGCTTTCTTCTGCACAAGATCCGACATTGGCGGACCACATTTGCGAGCAATCAGGCTGTCTCCAGACTCCGCCAGAAATCGTACCGCAAGCCACGTAATCTGCTGGCTGGATGATTCAATCGCCTGCCGAGCCTCCGCCAACCATTCCAGACCGCTGCCTAATACCTGCTGAAATCCGTTCGCATACTGAGCAGCAATCAGATCTCGGTCAGCCGCGAGCCGCATACATTCGACCAGATTCTGAGTCGGCGCTTGCAGCAGATCCTGATCCTTCACTTCACCAAGCCCCGCCGGCTGCGCGCGGCGAATGGCTTCGTAAACGGCAATGCTGTCATCGACGGTCGTCGCGTTCAGTACAGCGCCTATTCCATCGATCAGCGTTTGGCCGACAGGTACGGCTGCCAAAGGAGCGATCAACAAAATGATGCCCAAATTAGTGTTGTGATCGACGACGCGTCGAGTTGCTGCGACGCACTCGAGAATCGTTGTCCCTAAAGGTCGTTCGGAAGCCATTGCCATGACAACAGCAATTGCATCAGCAGACGCGAGGAAGTCAGCGACCGTTGCATCCGCGAAGTCATTGTTTGGGGAGACGTTGCCGGGCTTGGGACTCCGGACTTCTCTTTGGCACGCCAACCGCACCCATCGAGAAATTTGCTGACTCCAGTAGCGATGCTCATCACCCGGAGATTTGTGCTCAGGCATTGTGATTCACTCGATCACGACTGCTTGCGATGGACCGACGTCACGTTCGCTGCGAGTTTTTCAGCGTCCAACTTTTCCTGTTCCCAGCGCTGAACGATGGGAAACATCCAGCGAGCCCACAGAAAATACTGAGCGACGAAGAGCAGGAGCATACCAAATCCCGCCACAACCATCAGCAGCACGCCCGGAATAACCACAGCCACAAGGGCCACGAAACCGGCGGCAAGGACAAACGCGGCCATCAGTGCAATGGCGACGGTTGGCGGCTGCGATGATTCGGATTTTTTCAAGCGATGGCCCCGGATTCAATAAGTTCCTGAAGCGTGGAGTAACGAAACTCCATGCCTTCTTCGAGCGAATCTTTAATGCGTGCTTCCGTCAGCAAATACCCCAGCATTCCACCGGGACATTCAAACTCAATTTCATCAATCAGCCGACAACTGTCCGGAGTGACAATTTCGATTTTCTGAGCATGCTGCCATGCTCGCAGAGGACCATCGATCTGAGACTCCAGAATCAGAATCTCGGAAGTCGTCAAATACTCATGAGTCGCCCGCTGTTTGAAGCCGTAAGCGGTAATCCGAAACTCAATGCGTTCACCGGCCACAACTTCCAGCGGCGCCTTCACAATCTCAAGTTCCAGATCCGGATTGCTGATCTGCGGAAGATTGGCCGGTCGACCCAGAAAAGTCCGCAGTGCGGAGGGCACGCAGGTCAAAATTGGTGAGGTTGCGGTGAAGCTGGCCATGAGTCGAACTATTCCCACTCAATCGTTGCAGGTGGCTTTGAACTGATATCGTAGACCACTCGATTAATTCCGCGAACGGAATTTATGATTCGAGTCGAAATTCGTGCCAGTACCTCGTGAGGAAACTGATACCAGTCCGCTGTCATAAAGTCTTCAGACTGGATCGCTCGCACTGCTGCGACGTTTTCGTATGTTCGATCGTCGCCCATCACGCCAACCGATTGAACCGGCAAGAGCACAACAAACGCCTGCTGGATGTCTCGATAGAGCCCTGCGATGTGCAATTCTTCAATCAGAATTGCATCGGCTTCGCGAATGATCCGCAGGCGTTCTTCCGTGACTTCACCGAGACAGCGAACGGCCAATCCCGGACCGGGAAACGGATGTCGCCAGACCATCGTTTCGGGCAACCCAAGTTCAACGCCCATCCTGCGGACTTCGTCCTTGAACAGATCTCGCAAAGGTTCGATCAGCTCAAAGCCCAGCTCGGCTGGCAGTCCGCCGACGTTGTGATGCGATTTGATAGTGGCCGCAGGACCATCCGGATTCGCTCCCGATTCAATGACGTCAGGGTACAAAGTTCCCTGCGCCAGATATTTTGCATTCGGAATCGACTTGGCTTCATCGCGGAATACATCGATGAATACCTTGCCGATGATCTTGCGTTTCTTCTGCGGATCGGAGACTCCTGCGAGTTCTCCGAGGAACCGGGCCGACGCATCAACAACATGCAAATCCGTTTTAAAGTGCCCGTTAAAATGTTCTTCGACCTGACCGCGTTCATCTTTTCGCAACAGACCGTTGTCGACAAAGATGCAGGAGAGCTGATCACCGATCGCTTCAGAAATCAAAGCCGCCACAACGGACGAATCCACGCCGCCTGACAAACCACAGATGACGCGATCAGTGCCGACGCGCTTTCGAATCAATTCCTTCTGCTGCTCAATGAGCGAACTGATTCTCCAGTTGCCCTGGCATCCACAGACATTGCGGACAAAATTGCCCAGCAGTTGTCCGCCGAATTCTGTATGAGTCACCTCAGGATGAAATTGCAGGCCATAAATTGGCAACGTCTTGTGCTTCACAGCAGCATTTGGGCACGTCGAAGTCGAAGCGATCGGGTCAAAATCGCCAGTAAGACTTTCGACATGATCTCCATGACTCATCCACGCGGTGAATGTTTGCGGAATTCCGTCGAACAGAAGATTTCCAGCAACGGCTGTACTGGACTGCGTACAAGGGGATCGGCCAAACTCCCGGGAGTGAGCCGGCAGAATTCGTCCACCCAGTGTGTAGCACGTGATCTGCATGCCATAGCAGATGCCCAGAATTGGGATGCCCAGCTTAAAAATAGCCGGATCAATTTTCGGAGAACCTTCACCGTAAACGCTGGCCGGACCGCCGGAGAGAATGAGCCCTTTGGGGTTCAAAGCTTTGATGCGATCGGCTGTCAGGTCATGGCGTACCAGTTGACAGAACACGTTCTGATCACGAATCCGACGAGTGATCAGTTGAGCAGTCTGGCTTCCGAAGTCCATGACCAGGACGAGTTCGTCCTGAGCAGCGGCAGCGTTTTTTGCGGGCGATGAAGTCGAAGCGGAGGTGGAACCGGCCATGAGGAATCGACAGTCTCAGCAAAGACGGCACAAGGGCTGCAGATCTGCGGATTCGTCGACCCCGACGGTGCAAACCCGGACTGTGCCTGGTTACATTGCCTCGTCCCGATCCACGTCCTGCCGGGCCGAGGGAAAGCGAAATAGCTTAGCAGGCAGACTTCGGGCCGAACAGCATCGACCATTTTCTTTAACTACTATTCTCGATGTATCTTTTCCGACTAGCCGACCGAGTTTCCCGAGGCCTCCGTGAGATCTCGCCAGACCGACTTGCGCGGCATCGGGAGTTTCTGGTCCGCCAGCAGACCGAGACCGGCGGTTTTCGAGGCCGTGAGGGCGATGCGGACCTCTATTATACGGGGTTCGCCGTGCGGGCTCTGGCGGTCAGCGGCGGCCTGGAAACCGAATGTCGCGACCGAATCGCCCTCTACCTGGGCTCCATCGATCCGCTCAGCCTCGGTGTGATCGATCTCCTGAGCTGGCTTTATAGCGCGCTGGTGGTGCAGGCTTCCGGCGGCACGGATCTGTTGCAGCACTCGCCAACGGACTTTGCGGATCAGGTGACCATTTCCGTGGAGAAGTTTCGCACAGCCGACGGTGGCTACGCAAAATCCACAGACGGGGCACTCGGCAGCACCTATCAGTCGTTCCTGGTCGCGCTGACTTATGAGTTAATGGGGCGAAAGATCCCAAGACGAAATGCGATGGTGCAGTTTCTCTACGATCGTCAGCGAAACGACGGTGGCTTTGTCGAGATTGCTCCCATGAAACGCAGCGGGACTAATCCTACGGCCGCGGCCGTTGCACTGCTGAATCAACTGAATGCGATGGATGATGACATCGCGGATGACGTCACAGGGTTTCTGACCGATGTTGTGAGTGCCGAAGGGGGATTCCAGGCGAACACTCGGATTCCATTTGCCGACGGCTTATCAACTTTCACGGGCTTACTGACAGCTCAGGATTTAAAGCGACGCGACCTGATTCCGCCGGACAGAATTCTGCATTGGCTCAGCACATCGCTGGAACTTCCAGGCGGTGGTTTGCGAGGCGCGAGTTGGGACCAACAGGCCGACGTGGAATACACATTTTATGGACTGGGGATTCTTGGCCTTCTTTATGCCCCGAGTGATTAGGCAGAATCTCAAATTTGAAATATGAGATTTGAATTTGCTGTGCAGCAATGTCCGTCGGTAAGCACGTTCACAACTTCGAAATCGCTTCATCAAGATTCAGCAGAACGCTCATCGCTGCCGACCATGCGGCCAGTTCGACTGGTGGCAAAGTGACATCACGCGGCGAAGCGCCGATGGTGAGATATTCCTCGGCCGCAGCAGGTTCCTCTGTAAATGATTTAGTCGCCTCGTCGAGAATCTCCCTGATGGTTGCTCGTTCAGCCTGATCCGGTGGCCGGCTTAGCACGTGCCGAAACGCCAGATCGATTCGCGCATCAACATCGCTGGCAGCCGTCAGACATCGCTCCGCCAGCTTGCGGGAGGCTTCCACGAACGTTGGATCATTCAGCAGCACAAGTGCCTGCAGCGGAGTATTCGTGCGTGCTCGTCGAACAAGGCAGAACTCCCGATCCGGCGCATCGAAGGTCGCCATGCCAGGAGGCGGACAAGTGCGTTTCCAGAATGTGTACATGCTGCGACGATAAAGTCCTTCTCCGGCATCCGGAACATACTTATCGCGTCGCTCCACGCTGACATCTTCCCATAGTCCCTCCGGTTGATAAGGACGAACGCTGGGGCCACCAATACGCGGGCTGAACAAACCGCTGACGAACAACGCCTGATCACGGACTGTTTCTGCAGGAAGTCGATAACGGGGTCCGCGCGCCAGCAATGTATTGCGAGGATCCT
>CAMAXD010000115.1 GCA_945861975.1 Candidatus Kuenenia stuttgartensis
GGACTGGAAGTCCGTCGTACCCGAAAATTGAGCCTTGACAGCGCAGTAGCTGGATTCGTGAGAATTCAGCTGCGTTCTATGGCGGCGCCCCGAATTCTCACGAATCCGGCCACAGAGAAACATTTCATTCCGCCTCTCGCAGTTGTTAACGGCAAGTCGCAGGCGTCGTTCCTGGATTTCGCCTACGCCAGCGGCTCGGTGTTAAACCATTGGTAGTCGCTTGCGGCCTGCGGCCTTCATCCCAGCCCCCCATGCCAGCCCTGCAAAATGCTGCCAATTCGATGCAAATCCAGGACTGTGCGGAGCCTGTTCCCGGGAACGATTGGCGCTTTCAGGCGAGAGCGTTACCATTTTGGCCCTTGTCCCTTTCTGTCATTAGTCACATCAAAAACACGGCATTTCCATGATTAAACTCGGTATTAACGGATTCGGACGCATCGGACGAATGGTCTTCCGCGCTGCGATCCAGAATTTTTCTCAGGACATCGAAGTCGTCGGTATCAACGACCTGCTCGAGCCAGAATACCTGGCTTACATGCTGAAGTTTGACTCTGTCCATGGTCGCTTCAAAGGTGAAGTGTCCACCGAAGGTACAAATCTGATCGTCAACGGCAAGAAGATTCGCCTGACCGCAGTCAAAGACCCTTCCACACTGAAGTGGGACGAAGTGGGAGCGGACATCGTTGTTGAATCAACCGGTCTGTTCCTTGATGAAGCCACTGCGAAGGCTCACCTGGCGGCCGGTGCTAAGAAGGTCATCCTGTCAGCTCCGTCCAAGGACGACACTCCGATGTTCGTCTACGGCGTGAACGACAAGACCTATGCAGGTCAGGCGATCATCTCCAACGCCAGCTGCACAACCAACTGTCTGGCACCGCTCGCGAAGGTCATCAACGATGCCTTCGGCATCAAGCGAGGTCTGATGACAACTGTTCATGCAGCGACAGCGACACAGAAGACCGTTGACGGTCCAAGTGCGAAAGACTGGCGCGGCGGTCGCGGGATTCTGGAAAACATCATTCCTTCTTCCACGGGTGCCGCAAAGGCCGTGGGCAAGGTGATTCCAGAGCTGAATAAGAAGCTGACCGGGATGGCTTTCCGAGTTCCAACTTCAGACGTCTCCGTAGTCGACCTGACTGTGGAACTGAACAAGTCAGCCACCTACGAAGAAATCTGTGCGGCTGTGAAGGCTGCTGCTGATGGCCCGATGAAGGGCGTTCTGGCTTACACGACTGACAAAGTTGTGTCGACCGACTTCATTGGCGAAACCTGCACCAGCGTGTTCGATGCCGAAGCCGGGATTGCACTCGACGAAACCTTCGTGAAGCTCGTTTCATGGTACGACAACGAGTGGGGTTACTCCAACAAGGTTCTGGAAATGGCCCGCGTTATCGCGAAGAAGTAGATTTCACAACTGGTGATTTCATGAATCAAAACAGCCCTGCGGTGAATTCCTCAGGGCTGTTTTCTTTGGGGGCTATCCAATGAATCAAGTGCCGAGACACCCGATGCGGGATCAATCGATTCGCAGTGCAACAACTCGCCGACAGTTATTGCAGCGAGTTGGAGATGGTTTCGGAGCAATGGCACTGGCGGCGATGCTGCAGGAGAAATCCGCATTCGCTGTTGATGTCCGCACGCCCACGTCAGCGGTTAATCCCCATCATCCGGCCAAGGCCACGTCGGTCATACAAATTTTTTGTCCGGGCGGTCTCAGCCATGTGGATACCTGGGACTATCGCCCGCAATTGGAAAAGTCACACGGGACTGCTTTTGATGCAGAACTTGGCAAGCAGACATTTGCCGGAGTGGCTGGCGAGTATGCTCGCAGCTTCTGGCAATTTCGTCAGCATGGGGAATCCGGTCGGTGGCTCAGTGACTTGTTTCCGTTGATGGGGCGGCATGTCGACGACATGGCGTTTATCTATTCGATGCAGAACAAGTCGGCTCTGCATGGCCCCGCAATGTTTATGATGAACAGCGGCTTCATTCGCCCGGGTTTTCCCAGCATGGGTTCGTGGGTGACATACGGTCTGGGATGTGAGACGGACAATCTGCCTTCGTTCATCGTGCTGCCGGATATGCGAGGACTCCCGCCTGGAGGAGTGCTCAATTGGGGAGCCGGTTTTCTGCCAGCCATGCATCAGGGCACCGTGATCGAGACGGCGGCCGATAAAGATCCGATCGCCAATTTATTTCCACCCGGAGGCCAGCGAACAGACGAGCAGCCTGAACGTGAATTCCTGCAGATGCTGAACCGGCAGCACCTGGAAGAACACAGTGAGGACACTCTGCTGGAAGCTCGCATCGCCAGTTACGAACTGGCAGCAAAGCTGCAGCATAGCGCGCCGGAGGCGGTGGATCTTTCGAAGGAGCATCAGTCAATTCACGAACTTTATGCTCTGAAAGACGAGGACATCGGGCCATTTGGACGACAGTGTTTGCTGGCTCGGCGGATGGTGGAACGAGGTGTGCGGTTTGTGCAGATCTTCTGTGGAGCAGAAAACACCGGAGCAAAAAAGATTCGCCCGAACTGGGATTCTCATGAAGACATTGTTCGTGACCATGGATACTGGGGCCGAGTTCTCGATACCGGCGTCCATGCGTTGCTCAGCGATCTCAAGTCCCGTGGGTTGCTGGAGTCGACCTTGATAATTTGCACCAGTGAATTTGGTCGTCAGCCGTTTATGCAGGGCAAGCAAAAGGGCCGCGATCACAATCCTGGAGTGTTTACGGCCTGGATGGCGGGTGGTGGCATCAAAGGCGGGACGAGTTATGGTTCCAGCGATGAATTTGGCTTTAAGGCAGCGGAGAATCCAACATACTCTTACGACCTGCACGCAACCGCCTTGCATCTGCTGGGACTGGATCATGAGCGATTATCGTATTACCACAACGGGATCGCTCGCCGCCTGACCGATGTGCATGGTCATGTGATTCGAGAGATTGTGAACGCATCGTCATGAGACAAGACTAAACATGTCATCCGCATACGAAAAGCAATTGCTCGAGCCGCCCCTTTCACAGTGGCCTGCAGTGCGTTGCGTTCTGCACAACGAACGACTGCAGACGCTGCGAGACAACGCGCGACGACGGTTGGCCGGCGCGGCGATTGGTTATCGAGCGAAGCTGGTGAAGATTGGTCGTGCGGCCGGTTTGTTTGGTGAAGATGCACGAGTGATCTCAGGAGATCCCGGCTCACAGCCTTTGATCATGACAGGACATCAGCCGGTTATTTTTCATTCGGGCCTGACGTTCAAATACCAGACGACGGAATCATTCGCACTCGAACACAATGCTCTCGCCGTCGCCGTTGTGATTGATACCGATGAAGGCGATGCTGGAGCATTCCCATTCCCGAACCCCGACGCGACCATCCCGTTATTGGCCGATAAAAAACAGGCGAATTCGTCACGGACAACGTCGTTGCAGATGTCGGCATTAACTGGATCTTTCAGCGTTGAGTCCTCGTTGTTGGGTGCCTGCCGTCGCAAATCTGCAGACCTGATCATGACTGAAGTCGCACGTGCTCACGCCGCACTGCAGAATTGTGGATGTCACCGAGAAGCGGAGCGTTTCCTGCAGATCGCGCAGCAATACGCGGCTTTGGCAACGGATTCGATGATGGAGGCCAATCTGATCGTGCGGTGGAACGCGGGCATTGCCGGGCGAACGCCCGAGATCCCGCTGTCAACAATCTGCTCGTTTCCCGAAGTGGTGCAGTTCTTTGCTGAGTTGCTCGCTCGGCCCTTCGAGTTTGCTCGTTGCTACAACAACTCACTGGAGTCGTTTCGAACCGAACACAAGATTCGTAACGCCGCGAATCCGTTTCCGAATCTGCGCATTGAAGAATCCGATTGCGAACTGCCGTTCTGGTTGGTCGATCCGGTAAGAGGAACGCGCGAGATTGTGTCGATCCGGAAACATGGCTTCGAAAGATTTCTGGAAGCCAATGGAACAGCTATCACGGAGATATTGCCGGGCAATGAAGCCGCTTCGTTGTTCACCTTGCTGGTCGGTGGGCGACAACTGATTCCTCGCGGCGGACTAATCACGGCCACACTGCGGATCTTGTTCAGCGATCTGTTTGTGCACGGCACGGGCGGTGGACACTACGATTTTTTTACAAATCAGCTCATCCGTGCATGGTGGAATGTCGAGCCGACTCCGTTTTCCGTCGCCAGCGCGTCGCGATACCTGTTCGATCAGGAACGTCAGCAGTTATCTCACCTGCAACAGATC
Source organism: Candidatus Kuenenia stuttgartensis (assembly GCA_945861975.1). Classification (GTDB taxonomy): domain Bacteria; phylum Planctomycetota; class Planctomycetia; order Planctomycetales; family Planctomycetaceae; genus SXXK01. Next base: position 4,243 of record CAMAXD010000115.1, read on the forward strand.
TCGGAAAACCTCCGCGATTATCAATTCAATCCTCAACGGCATCTTGGTACCGGCGTCTTCTCATCGGACACAGAAACCGTGCTTCGCGCAGCCCTGGCGGAGAAGGAATCGGCCGTGATGGCCTTGCGAACGGCTCGGGAATCCGGACTGCCGGCCGATGATATCGGGCGCAGGATTCAGCGACTGGGCGATTTGATTAAGACGACGGTCACCGCCGAGTTCTCTGCTCAATTGACCCAGCTTCAGGCAATGTCGAACGAGACGGTGGCCGCCGTGAACAGCAGAACATGGCCATGGTTCTTTTTCGCCCAACCCGAAAGCAGCTGTGCTCACATATAAAGCAGCAGCCGCTTTTTGCTTGAAAATCTGGTAGCTACAACAGGAATTTCGGGTGCAGTTCTGTCAAGAAAGCACCATTGTAAGGTCGCTTGAACGGTGTGTTCCCTTTGGTGTACGGTTACACTTGTGAACGGCCAGGCAGTATCTGAAAACATAACGGACATACCCCCATGTTGTGCCGAGTCGCGGATTCGTTATTTTGGATGAGTAAATATCTGGAACGAGCTGAGAATCAAGCTCGCTTCATTGATGTGACTCTGAACATCGCGTTGGGATATCGAGGCAGCGAAGACGTACTTTGGTCGTCGCTTTTGCATGCTGGCGGTGACACGAAGAATTTTCAGGAGCATTACACAGAAACGACGCGTGAAAACGTCATTCAGTATTTGCTTTTTGATCGCCGCAATCTGAACTCTGTTTCCTGCTGTCTCGCGGCTGCTCGCGAGAACGCGAGAGCAATTAAAGAAAACCTGACCACGGAATATTGGGAGTCGATCAACCGATTTTATCTGCGAGTACGTGCAGCTTCGCAGGAACAGACTCAGGTTGTTCAACAGCCTCATCGCTTTCTCGAACAGATCAAACGATCGGCTCATCAGACCAGCGGTGTTGCAGTGGCAACTTCTCCTCGAGGCGAAGGCTGGAATTTTTCAATGATCGGCAGCCTTCTGGAACGCGCCGATAAGACATCGCGAATTCTGGATGTGAAGTATTTTATTCTACTGCCGAATCCATCACATGTGGGTTCGCAGGTGGATGTTGTCCAGTGGGCCGCATTGCTGGAATCCACAAGTGCGTTGCAGACTTATCGACGGGCCTACGGACGCATTCAGCCAACGAACGTAGTCGACTTTCTGATTCTGAATTCATCGTTTCCACGTTCACTGCGATTCTGTGTTCGCGAAGCGGAAAGCTGCCTGCGAGCGATCTCCGGAACACCGGCTCACTCGTTCAGTAATCCGGCCGAGCAGTTGCTGGGCCAGATGACTTCACAACTGAACTACGCCAGAGCGACAGAAATCATCGGCAATGGCCTGCATCAGTTTGTGGACGACTTTCAGACGCGCCTGAATTCTGTTGGTCAGGCCATCTCCGAAACGTTCTTCCAGATTGCGACGCCAACGATGGAGAACTCAATGAGTCAGGTCCAGACGTTGTATTAGTGTGATGCGAGGCTTCGATCGAACCGTGGGAGGGGCATTCTTGCCCGTCGAATTGCAGTGGAACAGGAATGTCCAACCTACCATCGTCAGAGATCTTAAGCCTGCTTCGAACGGTTGGACAACCGCACCAAAGACCTTTTAACAAGACGACACCTTTCTAAAATGCCCATCAAAGTCGCCCTCCACCACAAAACTGTTTATCAGTACGACCGATTGGTATCTCTCGGTGCTCAGGTGGTCCGGCTACGCCCTGCACCGCATTCACGAACACCGATCGATTCGTATTCGCTGAAGATTGAACCAGAGAACCATTTTCTGAATTGGCAGCAGGATCCTCACGGGAACTATCTTGCGCGGCTGGTTTTTCCGGAAAAGACGCGGACTTTTTCCGTGTCGGTCGATGTTGTCGCCGACATGACGGTCGTCAATCCGTTCGATTTCTTCCTTGACGATGACGCGGGGGAGTTTCCGTTTGAGTACTGCGAAGAACTAGCGACGGATCTAAAACCCTTTCGTCAGCCCTATTCAAAGTCGGCCGCGTTTCAGGCTTATCGAGCGACGTTCGATGCGAAAAAACGTCGCACCATTTCGTTCCTGATCGACATGAACACCAAGCTTCAGCAGGACATCGGTTATCTGATTCGTCTGGAGCCTGGCGTGCAGACTCCGGAAGAAACGCTGAAGTCGCGATCGGGATCCTGTCGTGATTCTGCGTGGCTGCTGGTGCATCTGCTGCGAAGTTTTGGACTTGCCGCGCGGTTCGTATCGGGATACTTGATTCAACTGACTGCGGATCTCAAACCACTGGAAGGTCCCGAAGGTCCAACGACTGACTTCACAGACCTTCATGCGTGGACGGAAGTCTTTCTTCCCGGCGCGGGATGGGTGGGGCTTGATCCGACATCCGGATTGCTGACTGGCGAAGGCCATATTCCTCTGGCAGCCACGCCGTCGCCTCAGACGGCCGCACCAATTTCAGGCGGTGTGGAGAAATCAGAAGTCGAGTTCGGCTTCGAAATGACGGTGACGCGGATTCATGAAGATCCTCGTGTCACGAAGCCATACACGGAAGAGGCATGGCAGCGAATTGACGCGACTGGCACAGAAGTGGATCGGCGTCTTGATGCGGCCGATGTGCGATTGACGATGGGCGGTGAGCCGACCTTTGTATCGATCGACGATATGGAAGGCGCTGAGTGGAATACGGCAGCCGTTGGGCCTCACAAACAGCAACTCTCTGATGAGTTGATTCGTCGACTGCGTGCGAAGTTTGGTCCTGGTGGTCTTCTGCATTATGGCCAGGGGAAATGGTATCCTGGCGAATCACTGCCTCGCTGGGCTTATACCTGCCTGTGGAGAAAAGACGGTCAGCCGATCTGGAAGAATCAGGCCTTGCTGGCGGATCTTGGACTGACGGCGGGACAGACGGACCACAAAAAGCCGGTTGCCGACGAGAAACTCGCAGCCGAATTTATCATTGAACTTTCGGAACGCCTGCATGTGGAAGATCGCTGGATCCGTCCGGCGTACGAAGATGTCTATCACATGCTTGAGGTTGAACAGAAACTGCCCGTCGATATTGACCCTGAAAAATTCGATCCGGATAACAGCGAAGACCGTCGCCGACTCAGCAGAGCGCTTGAACGTGGCATCAGCCAACCAGTGGGATTCGTGTTGCCGCTGACTCGCGCGTGGTGGCAGGCGAGTGCAAAATGGACCAGCGGCTTCTGGCCGTTTCGCTCGCATCGACTGTTCCTGATCCCCGGTGATTCTCCAATGGGCCTTCGCTTGCCTCTGGAATCATTGCCGCTCGCTGGTTCCGAGCTGCCTCAGGTCTATGTGCGAGATCCTTTTGCGGATCGGCCGCCGCTGCCGGGCTACGCAGAAATCCGCAAGTCTGCAGCCGAGCGTTTAGCAGCTCAGCAGCGTGATACCGAAAAACCGCCGCAGCGTCAGGTGATGCAACGATTGGGTTTGGTGCACGATCCGGCAGAATCCAGCGACGACTACGCGAATCTGCCACTAGGTGCAGGTCCCGTTGTCCGCACGGCTTTGTGTGTGGAACCTCGCGACGGGCAGTTGCGAGTTTTCATGCCGCCGACGGGGACCCTGGAAGACTATCTGGAACTGGTGGCCATGATTGAAGAGACCGCCGAGTCTCTGAACACGCCGGTCATCATCGAAGGATATCTTCCGCCGCATGACCCGCGAATCGAACTGCTGAAGGTGACTCCGGATCCGGGAGTGATCGAAGTCAACATTCATCCGGCGCATAACTGGGAGCACTTGAAGGAGATCACAGAAACGGTGTACGAAGAAGCTCGCCAGTGCCGTCTGGGCACCGAGAAATTTCAACTCGACGGTCGCCACACGGGCACTGGTGGCGGAAACCATCTGGTGCTGGGTGGGGCAACACCGGGCGATAGTCCGTTTTTGCGTCGTCCGGATTTGTTGAAGAGCCTGATTGGATTCTGGAACAATCATCCTTCGCTGTCGTATCTGTTCTCGGGATTATTCATTGGACCCACCAGTCAGTCGCCGCGCATCGACGAAGGTCGGGACGATGCGATGTACGAACTGGAGATCGCGTTCCGACAGGTTCCGGAAGCCAACTGTGGCTGGATTCCGAACTGGCTTGTCGATCGTGTGTTCCGCAATCTGCTGGTGGATCTCACCGGGAATACTCATCGCGCAGAAATCTGCATCGACAAGCTTTATTCCCCCGACCATGCAGCCGGACGACTGGGACTTGTCGAATTACGCGGGTTCGAAATGCCACCGCATCCGCGCATGAGTCTGACTCAGCAACTTCTGGTTCGCGCCATGGTCGCGTGCTTTTGGCAACAGCCTTATCGCGAACCACTGGTTCACTGGCGGAATGCGATTCATGATCGATTCATGCTTCCCTATTATCTATGGAAAGATATCGAATCGGTTGTCGGCGTTCTGAAATCAGCAGGGCTCGATTTTGAGGCCGACTGGTTTGGAACGCATCTGGAGTTCCGCTGTCCACTGATGGGCACGTTTGACAGTAACGGTGTGCATGTCGAAATCCGTCAGGCTCTTGAGCCATGGTATGTGCTGGGTGAAGAACCTGGCGGCGGCGGGATGACGCGCTTCGTCGATTCGTCATTGGAGCGCCTGCAGGTTCGCGTGACGGGCATGTTCTCACAGGGGCAATGCATCACGGTGAACGGCGTGAAAGTGCCGCTGCAGTCGACGGGAACTCAGGGAGAATACGTCGGCGGTGTTCGATATCGAGCCTGGCAGCCGCCAAGCTGTTTGCATCCAATGATCGCAGTTCACACGCCGTTGGTCATTGATTTGGTTGACGTTTTGAACAAACGATCTCTCGGTGGTTGCCAATACCACGTTGAGCATCCGGGCGGGCTGAACCCCGAGGGAATTCCCGTCAATGCTTTGGCGGCGGAAAGTCGCAGAGCCGGTCGATTCTTCCGGATGGGGCATACTGGAGGAGTTTTGATCCCTCAAATCCCGGACATCTCGCCCGATTTTCCGTGTACGCTGGACCTTCGACGCGTGAACCTTTGAAATGCGTCGGGAAATGGTGACGGAACAACTCATTTGATGATGGGCGCAGCGAAGTCCCACGCAACTCGATGACGCCTATCGGAAGACGCGGGAATGGCAACTGGACTGACTTCGAACCCACGGACAGAACTTACTTTTGAATGTCCGGCGTTCGTTTTCAACGAGGTCTTTGCCCCGGATGGCACGCCTCGACCTCAATGGCAAAAGTTTCTGAATGCTTATCGGAATGTTCCGCAGCCCGAGTTCGCTCGGCGCAACGAACAGGCCGATCGCATGCTGCGCGAGAACGGTGTCAATTATCATTCGGCCACCGAAGGCGGCGAAGGCGCGCGGCCCTGGCGACTTGATCTGCTTCCGATGCTCATGTCGTCGGCCGACTGGTCGGTGATTGAAGTGGCTCTCAGTCAGCGTGCGCGTCTGCTGAATCTGATTATTGCAGACATCTATGGACCTCAGAAGCTTCTGGAGGAGGGACTCTTACCGCCCGAAGTGCTGTTTGCCAACCAGGAATATCTGCGACCGTTTTGCGGGCTGGGTCGTCCTGACATCAGTCCGATGTTTCTCTATGCCGCAGAACTCGCACGATCAGCCAATGGTCAGTGGTGGGTCATGGCGGATCGTTCCGAAGCGCCGGCCGGTCCGGGTTTCGCGCTGGAGAATCGCATCGTCAGTTCGCGAACGATGCCATCGGCGTTCAAGCAGATTCCGGTGGAGCGGTTGGCTTCGTTCTTCGTACATCTGCAAAATGCGTTGCGACGTCGAGCGGTCCGGAACATAGAGAGTCCTCGAATTGTTTTATTGTCGAGCGGCCCAACGCATCCGTATTACTTCGAAGATGTGTACCTCGCCAGATACCTTGGTTACACAATGGTCGAAGGTGGAGACCTGGCGGTTCGCAACGACACCGTGTTCCTGAAAACGCTGTCCGGACTTGTTCCGGTCGACATTGTGCTGGGGCGTTGCGCGGAGTCCGGTCTGGATCCGCTGGAACTTGGCGGCTACGCCGCGCATGGCATTCCGGGATTGTTAAACGCCGTCCGATCGGGCAACGTTACGGTCGCGAATACTCCGGGCTGCGGCATCGTCGGAGCACCGGTATTTATGGCGTTTCTGCCGCAGATCTGTGAACGATGGCTGGGTGAAAGCCTGAAGATGCCGTCGATATCAACGTGGTGGTGCGGCGATGCAAACAGTTTCAGCCTTGTGATCTCGCGTTTCAACAATCTGGTGCTGAAGCCCGCTTTTCAGAAGAGCGGTAACGAAGAATTTATCATCAGCGATCTGACGTCTGAAAAACAAAAGGAAGTGCGGGCTCGTGTAGAGGCAGCTCCCCATGCCTGGGTCGCGCAGGAAAAGATTTCACGTTCTGGTGTTCCGGTGTGGACTCAGAATGGAATTCGTTGCGGGCACGCCGCGGTGCGTGCGTTTCTGGTCGAAGATGAAGCGATGTGGCATCTGATGCCGGGCGGACTCATTCGCATCGCCCCGGATTCGGGGCCGATGCAGTTGTCGGTCTCGGCCGGTGATGGCAGCAAAGACTTGTGGGTCATTGCTGAACGTAAAGTGGACCCGGTGTCGCTGCTGGCTCCGACGGACCAACCGGCTGAACTTCGTCGGACGAGTGCGTTGTTTCCAAGTCGTGTGGCAGACAACCTGTTCTGGCTGGGGCGTTCGATTGATCGCTGTGACTTTCTGGGCCGCCTGATTCGAGCGCTTTCGGAACGGCTGGTCGGTGAAGGGAATGTGGACCTGACCGAGATTCGTTTTCTGGCCCGAGCCCTCAGCGAGCAGGGGCAGCTGGAACCTGGATTTGTTGTGGATGGAATGGAGTCACAGCTTCCGACTTTGGCGGAAGCGTTGCCGATCGCAATGTTCGATCCGACTGAATACGGTGGCCTGGCCCGAACAGTTCGCGATCTGACTCGATTGGCCTCTCTGGTGCGAGACTGGATTAGTCCGGACACGTGGCATCGAATCAACGTCACTGCTGAAACATTTCGCACCGCGCAGACGAAAGACTGGCGTGACCTGGCGGACGTGGTCAATGTTTCGAATTCTCTTATTGGCGACCTCGCCTCTGTCAGCGGATTGATCGCGGACGGAATGAATCGGGGTCCGTCGTGGCGATTTTTGGAATTGGGCCGATGTATTGAACGAGCCGGCGCGACGGCTCGGTTGTTGCTGACCGCGGAGATTAAACGTGGCGGAGCATCGCCGGGGATGTTGAAGACGCTGGTGGAAGTGTTGGATGTGCGGATGACCTATCGGTTTCGCTACCGGGATAATCTGCAGCGAAACGCCGTGCTGGATCTCGCGATTACGGATGAAACGAATCCTCGATCACTGGCTTATCAGATCGAACGGCTGGTGCAGCATGTGGATCGTCTTCCGGGTTATGAAGCTCGTCCGTTACGGTCGGAAGAAATGCGATTGGTCATGGATGCCGCTCATGCCGTGCGAATGCTGACGACTGATGATCTATCGGCACCGACGCCGCGCAGCGTGCAAAGTGTGCTCAAGACGGTTGAAGAAACAATGTCTGTTCTGTCTGACACATTAACACGAAAGTATCTGGTGCACTCCGGGACACCTCGACAGATCACCGACATTGCGGGAGGCTCGCAATGAAATATCGAGTCACCCACAAGACAAGTTATGCGGGCCACGAAGCCGTATCGATTGGTCACAATCAGGCCTGGCTGGAATTTCGGCCAGTGGATCATCAGTTTGTCGAAAGCTTTTCGCTGACGATCCTGCCAGAGCCGTCCGTGAAGACTCGACGAATCGATTCGTTTCGCAATCCTGTGCATGCGTTTTCCTTCAATGAAGGTTATCAGCGACTGGATGTGACTGCGACAACATTGGTCACGGTTCGTCCGCCTGACACTGCTCCTGCAAGCTGTTCCGCGACATGGGAGTCCATTGCGGCGACGATCAAACAGCATGTTCAGAATGATGATCGTGATGCCATTGAGTTTGCGTTTGCATCGCCGAGGATCCATTGGAATGCGGAGATGCGGGCGTATGCTCTGCAGTCGTTTACCGTTTCACGGCCAATGATGGAGGCGGTTCGGGAGTTGACGGCCAGGATTCATCACGATTTTGTGTACGACAGTCGGGCGACTACGGTGAATACTCCTGTGGCGGAAGTGTTCCGCCTGAAACGCGGGGTCTGCCAGGATTTCGCGCATCTTCAAATCGCGATGCTGAGATCTTTGGGAATCCCCGCGCGGTATGTGAGCGGTTATCTGCGAACTATTCCACCCGAAGGTCAGCCTCGACTTGTCGGAGCCGATGCGTCACATGCCTGGCTGTCGGTTTATTGCGGTAGTGCCCATTGGGCGGATGTCGATCCGACAAATGACGCACTGTGTTCGACGGACCATATAGCGCTCGCCTGGGGCCGCGATTATGGTGACGTGCCGCCACTGACGGGCGTGTTTATGGGCGGCGGACAGCATCGCCTGATTGTCAATGTGGATGTGCTGCCGATTGGGTAAGAGTGGCTGGCAATTTGAGATTTCAAATTTCAAATTTGATATTTCAAATCGGCAATGCAACTCAAATCGGGAATGCAACAGGGCCGACCAATGCGGACCGAAGCCCATAGTACGGTCGGTGTCAGGGATGGAGGAACATTGCCTCGTTCAGCGCAGGACAGGCACCATGCCTCGGTGAGACTGTTCGCCTTCTTCTCGCATAATTCCCCAGCGACTGGCCTGCCAGACTTTTCCGGAATGCAGTTCAACGGCAGTCAGCCAGCCATGTCGCCAGCAGGCGGTATCGATACACATCGCGAAACCCAGATCAAGAATTTCGGAGTTCTTCTGTTCGGTATGTCCGACGACGACTGTCTTTCCTGAATAATGCGGCTGCATTTCATCTGGTTCAAACAGTGCCCAGCGCAGTTGATATGACTCCTGCTGGTCCATCGAAAGATCCGGACGATAGTTGGCATGAGTCAGGATGAAGTGATCGGTTTCAAAATACGGCTGACAAGTCGCGAGCAGCTCCCAGTGTTCTGGCGGAATATCCTTCAGCAGGGCACCGAAGCGGTAGGAGTTCAACGTGGAAACACCTCCACAGTTTTCCCAGTACCGCAGTGAGCCTTCGTTTTCCTGGGCGGACACCATCATTTCTTCATGATTGCCCTGAATCAGAATGACGCTGCACTGTTTGCGAAGTTCAATGATGAATTCCAGCACCGCGCAGGTGTCACGTCCCTGATCGATGAGGTCACCCAGAAACACGATCTGGTCGTCGGCTGCGGGAGCAATCTCTTCTATGAGTACCTGCAGGGCATGTCCACATCCATGCACATCACCAATCGCAATCAGTCGACCAGAAGCATCGGGCATGACAAGAACCTGAATTGGATCAGAAATCCAGAATGTTAAAACAGCGTCGCATTTCGTGGGACGATTCTAGGGCAACTGCCGGGGTAAACAAGTCGAGATCCTGTGATCCGGATGCGACACAGCTTCTCCGATTCGCCGGAACCGAGTGCCACCACCGAGGAGTGATCGGCAACAATTAACTACGGGTAGCGCACGTACAGGTCAGAGACATGCTGCGCGTTGAATCGTTGTAAGAGTTAATGAATGCCGCATGGGCAAACATGTCACACGAGATCTGAGGCAGACTTTCAGAGTACTGGCTTGAAGGCACGCACTACACTATTCTCTGCGCGGCCACGATTGAGGTTATGATCTGAATCTGAAGGGTAATTGATGTCCGCGAACGCACCGCGTCTGTTAATTCTGGGAGCACATCCGGACGACGCTGAATTTCATGCCGGTGGAATTGCTTCCATTTATCGAGCGATGGGACGCGAAGTGAAAATGGTGTCGGTGACCGATGGTGGAGCTGGGCATCATACTCGCGGATCAACAGAGCTTGTTCGCCTGCGACGAGATGAAGCGGCGGCGGCCGGGCGTGTTATCGGTGCCGTTTACGAGACCTGGCATTTTCCGGACGGGGCTCTGCAGGCCTCACTGGAAGTTCGACACCATATCATTCAGGAGATTCGCCAGTTCAAGCCCGACCTTGTACTGACGCATCGACCGAATGACTATCATCCCGACCATCGGGCGGTTGGTCAGTGTGTGCAGGATGCATCGTATCTGGTCAAGGTTCCTCTCATCGTCCCCAACGTACCCGCGTTGCAGAAAGATCCGGTGGTGGCGTACATGCCGGACCTGTTCACGAAACCCCAGCGCATGCAGCCGGAGATGATTTTGAACATCGCAGAACATATCGACACAATCGTGTCGATGCTGGCCTGCCATGCTTCTCAGGTCTTCGAGTGGCTGGCGTATGAGCAGGGCATTTTGGAAACTCTGCCAGCGGATCAGGCGGGACGTGCGGCGTGGCTAAAAGCCTGGTACACGAACACGATCAGGCCGCGTGTCTCTCATTTTCGCGATGAGGTAGCAAGAGCGTTTGGCGATGCTGGGCAGGCGTTGGAATTTATCGAAGCTTTTGAGATCAGTGAATACGCCCACAAGCCGGATGAGGCTCTGTTGAAGCAATTGTTTCCGCACTGTCGAGCGACGCAAGGTTGAGGTAACAGTTTAGTCCCTCGCCTGCGCGATGATGTTTTTTTTGTCAATGAATGGACGCGTCAAGGCGATTGCCTCACTCTTTTTTTAGTCGTCATCGCGGCCGGTCGGCGCAGCGCGCAGCGGCGAATCCTGGCGGAGCACGGCGAGT
>CAMAXD010000116.1 GCA_945861975.1 Candidatus Kuenenia stuttgartensis
GGCATGCCGGCCAGAACCCAGCCTCGCCAGTTCTTTTCCAGCGACTCAATACCAGCGTGATCAAAGTTCGCGCTAATCGCTTCTTCCCAGGTTCCTCGTTCACCATCCGCGATAAACTTCAGATAAGCGTGCCGTCCCTTTTGCTGCACAAGAAAGTCGGCCAGTGCATATCCCTGAGCGTAAAGCGTCAACATCGGGCGCTGTCCCTGCGGATACTCCTTCATGGACAGCAGGTCACGCAGCGAGATGATTTCGTTCTTGTTGCGAATGACTTCATTCAGCAAGGCTAGCTGCTTGAGTTGCTCGGAGCGATGCTCAAACAATGTCGCCGCGCCTTCGTCTGCCCAACGCGGTAACGGACGACGAAAGTGGCAAGCAAAAATCGTGTGATTAATTTCGTGCGGAAGTACCGAGTCCAGAATGCGTTCCAGAGTTCCCTGGACCTGCATTCGCCAGTTCAGGACCTCGCCACGCACAAACTGAAATGTTGTCTGGCCACCGGCACCCAACGCGCCTTCTCGCACGGAGATTCGGCAAGGACGACTCCAGTTGGGCAGCGGTTTTCCGAGCCAGAAAACAGCCAGTTGACGGCGATAAAGCTCCGCGGCTTTGCCAACCTGCTCCGCCACTTCCGGACGATCTGACGTCACCGCAAAGTTGACGGTTTGGTACGTAGCGGCCTCAAGGCTCTGGCTGAGTCCCGCCAGCATGGCCACAACGGCGATGTATCGCAAAGTGCGAGCGTCCCTGCTCATTATTTGGATCTCTGTTTGCGTTCAATTTGGTGCAGCAAGTCCGTTTGCCGCATCGCGTGATTCCTCAGTTCTGACCGGCAGCAAATGCCGATCCAGCCTGACAATCCTCAATCAATGATTGTTGGTCAATGTGGTTTAAAGCCATTCATAGCAGGTGCTTACAGCAATTCATTTTCTGCCAGGGCCTCACTGATTCACGAGAGGGAACTTCGGCAGATTCTGCAGATGTTACAACGGTTGTCAGTTTTGCATCCAGAGCAGTTTTGCCGCAGGTCGTGATAGAAATTTCCAAGGTGTCGTTCTGCGTTTGGTCACCCTGCCCGCTTGTCCACGCCTGAATGAATTTCCCGGGAATCAGGCCGCCTATTCTGGCTGTTTGCCCCAGAATTAGCGTTCTGCCTGCTTTTGCATGTCATTTCCGTGACGCTAGCATGTTGCTGCGATAGCTTGATACAGCGAACTTCGCCGGGTGCAAAGGTCACACAAGATTGTGGCACGCGGCCTAAATCGGAGGCGTGCGAAGTGACGAGCTGGCATAGTGAATTGATCTCAGCGGGGACGGTCGTCAATGAAGCGTGCATTACTGGTTCTGGCGTGCGTTGCCGGATTTTTTACATCGGCCAGCATTCATTCGGATCTCTCCGCCGATCAAACATCGACACCTCAGGAAGCGCTTCGCAGTAATCCTCCAGCTGTCTTCGCGCTGACAGATGCGCGAGTTGTCGTGAGTCCGGACGTGACTCTGGAGAAGGCGACGGTCGTTGTTCGTGGCGGAAAAGTCGAATCCGTCGGCGACGTCGCAGCTCCGGCAGATGCGCAGGTCATTTCGATGGCCGGTAAGACGATCTATCCCGGATTCATCGATGCCTGTTCAGAACACTCCGTGACCGGTGATCCCCTCGCCGGGACCGCTCGGTACTGGAATGGACAAGTCACTCCACAGATTTCCATGGCCGAGCATCTTGTTGCGAATGAAGATCTCAAGGCGCTTCGGAAGCAGGGCATTGTTGCTCAATTGATCGCCCCTGCGGCAGGTGTGATTCGCGGCACGAGTGCTGTTGTGACAACCGCGGATGGGGAACCCAACAGGACTCTGCTGGCTGCGAATGTCGCTCAACATCTTCAGCTCACGGTTTCACGGCGAGGTCGCGACAGTTATCCGGGCAGCCCCATGGGAGCCGTCGCGCTGGCGCGGCAGGCGATGTACGACGCGCAGTGGTATCGAGATGCTCGAATTGCCGTCGAGGCGGATTCAACCCTGGCCCTTCCCGAATACAATGACGCTCTATCGGCGCTGCAGCCCGTGTTGAAGGGAACGCAACCGATTGTTGTTAAAACTTCGAATGAGCAATTCGTTTTGCGGGCCGATCAGTTTGCGGCCGAGTTCGGGCTGTCGCTGATCGTGGTTGGCAATGGTCGCGAATATCGCAGACTGGCAGAGATCGCGGCAACCCGGCGTGCAGTCATCCTTCCGTTGGCATTTCCGAAAGCTCCGAACGTAAGTACTCCGGAGAACGCTCAGGATGCGACTCTGGAGTCGTTAATGCACTGGGATATCGCTCCCGAGAATCCCGCCCGAGTTGACTCGGCGGGAATTTCTTTTGCGTTCACCACCGAGCGATTGGAATCCAAAGCGGATTTTCTTAAGTCGCTCCGCAAAGCTGTCGCTCGCGGGCTTTCACCGAAATCCGCCTTGAAAGCGCTGACGATAACGCCGGCCACTTTGTTCGGACTGGACGATCAGCTCGGCACAATTCAGTCGGGGCATCTGGCCAGCTTTGTGATCACTGATGGAGATTTGTTCGAGAAGAAGACCCGGGTTGTGGAGACCTGGGTTTCCGGGCAACGCTTTGAACATTCTCCGGAGAAGGTTCGAGAGGCGGAAGGCTACTATCGCCTTGATGTTCAGCCGACGGCACAGTTTGACGGTCCACTGTTTGTTGAAATCACAGACGAAGAAGGCAAGCTGCAGGGACGTATTTCTCGCCAGCCAATTCCTGTGGAACCGAAGAAAGAGAAAAACAGGGCTCGAGATTCGAAGGAACAGTCTGAAGAGAAGGATGACAACAGCCCGGAGTCTTCCGGTGAAGAGTCATCTGATGAAGAGAATTCCGTCACAGAGGAGAATTCCGTCACAGAGGAATCAGCCAATGATGACAAGCCGGGCGACTCGGAGAAAGACGCAAAGAAGGATGTGCTGAAACTGTCCGACGTGACGCTGAACGATACTGCACTGACGGCCACTTTGTCGGCGAAGGATTGGGGCTTCGAAGGCGTCATTCGGATTTCTCTCACGCTCACGGAACTGGATGCTCAGCAGCAGGATCGTCCCGCGGGGCTGGGTTCCATCGTGTGGCCGGATGGAGCAACGGCGAGTGTTGTGGCAACTCGAGTTGAACAACCGAAGAAGCAAGATGACGCTGCTGGAGAAGAAGGGGACAAGAGGGATAAAGATGATGATCAAGATAAAGATAAAGAAGACAGCAAAGACTCCGGTCCTGCTTCATTCGCCGTCAACTATCCGCTGGGAGCATTTGGACGTGAAAAGATTCCAGATCAGCCACGTCCGACGGCTTTTGTGCATGCAACCATCTGGACCTGTGGGCCGGCCGGCCTCATTGAAGATGGGACGCTGCTTGTCGCCGAGGGAAAGATCGTTGCGGTTGGCAAAGAGATCGTTATCCCTGAAGGCGCGGAGGTGATTGACGTGCGAGGAATGCATTTGACTCCGGGAGTTATCGACTGCCATTCGCACATGGCGACCGATGGCGGAGTCAACGAGGCGACTCAGGCCATCACGTGCGAAGTTCGTGTGGGAGATTTTGTCGATGCGAACGACATTACGATTTACCGACAACTTGCAGGCGGAGTGACTACTGCCAACATTCTTCACGGTTCTGCCAATCCCATCGGCGGACAGAATCAGGTCATCAAACTTCGCTGGGGACAAACTGGCGACGGGATGAAGTTCACCGAGGCACCGCAGGGTGTCAAGTTTGCTCTTGGTGAGAACGTCAAGCAGAGCAATTGGGAAAACGCCAACGATCGCTATCCGCAGACTCGCATGGGAGTCGAGCAGCTCTATCGGGATTCGTTCGAGGCCGCTCGCGATTATGCGCGCAAGATGGATGCGTGGAAGCTGAACCGTCGCGGCCTGCCTCCTCGACGCGACCTTGAGCTGGATGCGCTGCGAGAAATCCTGGACGGAGATCGCTGGATTCATTGCCACAGTTATCGTCAGGATGAAATCCTGGCCCTGCTGCGGATTCTGAAGCAGTACGAAATCACGATCGGCACCTTCCAGCATATCCTGGAAGGTTACAAGGTGGCCGATGAAATGGCCAAAGCCGGCGCAATGGCTTCAGCGTTCTCCGACTGGTGGGCCTACAAGTTCGAAGTGTACGACGCGATTCCTCATGCCGGCGCGCTGATGCACAGGCAAGGTGTTGTGGTGTCGTTCAATTCTGACGACGGTGAGCTGGCTCGACATTTGAATCAGGAAGCCGCCAAGGCCGTGAAATACGGCGGGGTTCCTCGTGAAGAGGCTCTGAAATTTGTGACTTTGAATCCCGCAAAGCAATTGCGGATCGATCATCTCGTGGGATCACTTGAGGCTGGCAAGCACGCGGACCTGGTCATCTGGAATGGAGATCCGCTTTCAAACTTCAGTCGTTGCGAACAGACATGGATCGATGGTCGCTGCTACTTTCATCGCGATGAGGACGATCGGGTGCAGCGGCAGTCGTTTGAGCGTCGCAACGTGCTTATTCAGAAGATTCTGGCGTCCGGTGAAGACATGCATGAAGCCGGCGAACGCGACACAGATCCGGCAGAGCTTTGGCCACGAGCCGACGAGTTCTGCCACCATTTTCGTCATCAGCAATCTCTGCGCACTCAGGCACAGGAATAAAGTCAGCCAGTTGTTCTCAGGAGTCCTGTCATGAAATCCATCAACGTGCTGATCTGTTTGTTGTGCTGCGCGACGACACTGGCGTCAGATCAGATTCCCGGCGCGCCGCAGAAGAAGCCGATTGCATTGATCAATGCCGTTGTGCATACGCTCACCGGACCACCGGTCGAGAAAGGTGTGCTGGTGTTTGATCAGGGAAAAATCACCGCGATTGGTGCTGAGGTCAAACCACCGGACGGAGCCGAAGTCATTGATCTCAACGGGCAGCATGTCTACCCGAGCATGATTGAATCACATTCGCAGTTGGGGCTGACAGAGATCTCGTCGACAAGAGCCACGCTTGACTTTGCAGAATCCGGCACCATCAATCCCAACGTCAGTGCGCATGTCGCTGTGAATCCGGACAGCGAGCTGATCCCGGTGACTCGAGCCAATGGCGTCTTGATCGCAGTCAGTGCACCATCGGGTGGACTTGTCAGCGGCAAAGCCTCGGTGATGCAACTGGACGGCTGGACTTACGAAGACATGACGCTGAGAGCTGACGTGGGGCTGATGATCAACTGGCCTCAGATGCGAACTTCGCAGAGGTCTTCATCGAAACCTGCAAAAGAGGACGAAAAGAAGGAAGAGAGTCGTCCGGATGAACTCAAAACCCTGAGAACTCTGTTTGAGCAGTCGCGGACTTACGGAAAAGCTCGCGCGGCCTACCCGATGACTCAGGATTTTGACAGTCGACTGGAAGCCATGCAGCCGGTTGTGACCGGGAAGATTCCATTGATCGTGGCCGCTGATCGTGCTCCGCAGATTCAATCGGCCGTGGCTTTTGGAGTCGAGCAGAATCTTCGAGTCATCGTCTTTGGGGGATACGACAGCGAAGCGTGTGCGGAGTTGCTGAAGCAATACAACGTGCCCGTGATTATCGATGCAATCCACAAGGATCCTCGACGAGATCACGACGATTACGATGCGGCCTTTACGTTGCCGGAGCGACTACGAAAGGCAGGCGTGAAGTTCTGTATTTCGGGCTCCGGACGATCTGAATCGTGGAATACTCGCAACCTGCCCTATCAGGCTGCGACCGCTGCGGCCTACGGCCTGCCGTATAACGATGCGATGCGAGCTGTCACGGTTTATCCAGCAGAGATCCTGGGAATCGCTGATCGAGTCGGCACGTTGGAAAACGGGAAAGATGCGACTTTGTTTGTGTGCACCGGGGATCCACTGGAAACAGAATCACAGGTCACAGCAGCCTGGATTCAAGGGCGGAAAGTCGATCTTACCAGCCGGCATACTCAGTTGTTTGATAAGTACTCGGAGAAGTATCGGCAGCTCAGTGAGGAGCGGTGAGCGACCAGGAGCGGGTGAAGAAGATGTTTGTCACCGGCGGCTGGCAGGCTGTTGCATTCATTGTTTAACGGCAAGCCGCAGTCGTTGACGGAATACGCCTACGCCTACGCCTACGCCTCGCCGTTAAACGAAAACGCTGAATACTTGAAGAGGTCAACACCGGCGGCTAGCGCCGAACCGTTCACAGGTAAGCGTCTGATGTTCGTCAACACTCGCAATGTCATATTTCAAAGTTCAAATTTGAAATATCCGGTCTGAAGTTGGTGGTTAAACGACTCGCAGATTCCGTCCGAATCTGCCGACAGCATTACCGGATTTGAGCCACGAGTTGTCGGAGTTTGTGATCGTCGATGATAACTCCCTTGGGCTGTTGTTTGATCTGCTCCATAATTGCCAGCACGTCCTGGTCGTCAGCCGTAATTGCCAGTTCTGCCAATCGATGAGCAACGGCTTTACGACCGCAATGTCGTCCGAGAACCAGCTGCAGCTCGCCGCCCCCCACAACTTCGGGGCGGAACGGCAGATAGGTGTCAGGATTCTTCAGCAGACCGTCCTGGTGAATTCCGGCCTCGGTTGCAAAGATATTGGCACCTCCAATGGGCTTCATGCGCGAAATCATCACGCCGGTCAGTTGAGCGACTAGCTGACACAAAGGAGCCAGCTTCGTTGTATCAATGCGAAACTTGCGACGATATTGATCGCCATGCATCGCCAGCGCCATGACCACTTCTTCCAGAGATGCGTTGCCGGCACGTTCGCCAATTCCATTGACAGTGCACTGCACAACGTTGGCACCTTCTTCGATGCACGCCAGAGTATTCGCGACAGCCAGTCCCAGATCGTTATGAAAATGGACGGCGAGCAAAGCACGGTCGAGATTCGGCACGCCGTCCTGAATCGCCTTGATGAAATCGGCAGCCTTGCGCGGCGTCAGGAGTCCGACGGTATCCGGGAAACCAACGGTGGTCGCTCCAGCATCAATGGCCTCTTTGTAACACTGGCAGAGATAGTCGACTTCTGTGCGGCTGGCGTCTTCCGGACTGAAGGCCACGATTCGAAACTTGTCCGCCGCGTATCCCACAGTCCGGGAGATGATACTCAGGATTTCCGAGCGACTGCGATTCAGCTTATGAATTCGATGCAGGGGACTTGTCCCGCAGAACAGGCTGACACCTTTCTTATGCAGAGGATTTCCGTCGAGAGCTTCAGCGGCGATATCGATGTCGGAACGGACCGTTCGGCATAATGCAGTCAGAACTGGCTTCTTGATGACTCCGACCATCATGCGGATGGCTTCAAAGTCAGCGGCAGAACTTGCCGGAAACCCTGCATCAAGAGAATGAATCCCGGTTTCTTCCAGAGCCCGAGCGATCCGCAACTTTTCATGAGGCTCCAGCGTGGCTCCAGGCATTTGTTCGCCATCGCGAAGAGTCGTATCGCTGAAGAGAACAGTGCCGCTGCGTTTGTGGTGGGAGATAATCGCGTGCCGAACTCGCGCGGCGATCTGGTCCGAAATCTTTTGGATGGCACGATTCTGGGCCATGGGGGTCTCTGAGAGGAACTGGCCGCCGATTACCGCGCGAGCCTGAAAATGTTACCAGGGAATTCGGGAGACTTACGCGACGACCGACCATTGCGTCAAGTGATCAATGACGTCAGCCCCAACGCCGAAGTGGCCGAGATTGCCGGTTTACGGCCCTCTTGAGTGCCATCGAAGGAGGCGTGAGGTGCCATCGGGACTTTCGTTACCATCGATTCTTCCGGCTCGATCCGCAAAATCGAAACATTTTCACAAGTCAATGGAAATGACGGATCGATATCAGGAAGGACGCTGGTACCTCGGCGTTCAGTGTCTGGATTTAAGTGTCAGGGCACAGCCCGATCCAGAATCTGACAGGCAGGATAGTACTCATGAAAACTCCCAATCTACTTTCAGGGAAGAACTCAATGCAGACGTTTAGCAGACAAATACGACGAGGGGTCGTGCTGACGGCGATCTGCTTGATGACGCTTTCGAACAGCGGTTGCACGCTGACCGGCGGCTTCATCGGAGTCATGTGGGAACACATGCTTTTCTGGAAGACTCTTCCCGTGATTCCGGTACCGGCGCGTGCCAGCCAGTTGATGGAAGACAAGCTTCATGAAGATGAACGCTATAACAGGGTTCCTGTGCTGGATCCTGTTGAAGGCGACGTCTTCTGCGTTGATCCTCCAAGCGAAGATCAGGTCATTCGAGCCCTTCCGGAGGACGGTGCAGGCGGGTTTGCCTTCTTCCAGGAAACTCAACTGAACAACGTGCGAATCGTGGTTGAGCCGCTCGTGGATCGTCTCGACGAATGCAAAGTGTATCCACTGGTTGGCCCCTGCCGACTGCACCACTGCCACTACAAGTGCACGATTTACTACGACAAGACCATTCGCTCCTACTGGCCGGTTCCGTTCAGCCACGTCGACCAGTCAGAAGAAGTGGTCTACATCGACAAAGACCATCTGATTCGCTGTGCTGGCCCGACCGTTCAGTAATCAGCAGAAAAACTCAAAAGTAGACGTAAGCCCGGCCTTTCCAGGTCGGGCTTTTTCGTTGGCCGGTCACAATTCTGCCTGACAGTCATCGCAGACGATCTGCGGCGAAGATAAGATTCAGCAGGAAAACGGGACAACTGGTGGGGCGGCATTCGGTTCAATCAGGGCCCCACATCCGCGATTTGGCGACGAGCATTCGTCTGAATTCAAGGTTTACCGGTGGCTGATTCGCGAACAGACGGACGAAACGGTGCTGCAGGAAGCTCACAGCTTTCTCGTGGTTCCGCTTCCACGTTGTCAACGAATGCAAACGGTGCTGCGGGTTCAGATGTGGAAGATTTGCTGCCACAAACGGTCGCGATTCATGAGCCGATTGATGAGAGCGACGAGTCCGAGATGGGGCCGGTTGTTGCGGCTCTGACATCAGCCTCAGCCGTCAGTTTCTTTTCCTCCGTGACTTTCCACTTGCTGACATTTTTGACGGTTGCTGTACTCGCGCCGTTGCTGGGGCTGGACTGGTTGTTGCCCACCGAGGAAACTCAGCCGCCGCTTCAGGCCACTTTGGGTGACGAGGATATTCTCGACGATCAGGCGGCCTTTGAATTTATCGCGGACATCAGTGACCAGTTTGAAAAGCCGACCAGCAGTCTCGAACAGTTGGCCGCAGAACTGCAGCGCTCCGAGAACGGTACTTTGCTGACGGCTCAGGATGACGTTTGGAAAAGTATTCTCGGCAGCAAAGAGAACGATCCGTCCGAGGATGGCAGTGGAGTGCTGCTGAAGGTGCCTGAATCCGGACTTGCGGTGACGAAGGGCAGTTTTACGGCCTTCACGATTCCTGCGAATCCAAAGCCCCGCGATGTGTATTCTATCGTGATTGAGATTCGGCTGCCGGATGACGTGAAGGAGTATCGAGTCAGCGACCTGGTTGGAGAAGTACGTGGGTCCGATAAGTACGTCCAGAAAATTCCCTATGACAAGGACGCCCGTTTGGCCTCTGAATATCAGACGAAAGACAAAGACTTTAAAGTCCTGACGAATTCGACGACTCTGGATGTCGTCAAGAACCGAGTTCAGATCATCGTCAAGGTTCCCGGTGCGGCAAGGATGGTTAAGGATGTCATCAAGATCCGTTCTCGCAAGCTGAAAGAAGAACAGGAATTGACGCTCGTGTTTGGGGTTCCTGGCAGTTCATCGCCAAACGAGAAGCCGTGAGGCAGGGGCTCCGATAAGACGTCCCCGGAGAATGACGAGCTTGGCGAATCCAAGGGGGAATGATGCATCAGTCGCCTCTGTTGTCTTACCCAAACTGGATGACAACCGAGACTCTCATCTGAATTCCGCACGCCCTCTGCAAAGTCATCGCGATTGGTGCAATTCGCAATCAGGTGGTTTGTCAGTAGCCTGAAGTGGCCTGCAGAGCGGACAAGCGGCAGCGGCCGAAGTGTCCTTCCTCATGAGATTTGACGCGAAGGCAATCCCTCGAGCTGTCGTCATCAGACCTGTGACCAGGACGCTGATTCCGGCGATGCGGATCAAGCGGCGACGAATGTTGATGGTGGCCAGCGACAGACCGGCTCCCGTGATCACCATGACGGGGATTGTGCCAAGTCCGAAACAGAGCATGATCAAAACACCCTTGCCGACATGCCCGGAACTCGCGGCCAAGGCAAGAAAACCATAAACCAGACCACACGGCAGAAATCCGGTCAACAGTCCCGCGATGAAAACACCGATATTCGAGCCGCCTCGAAAAAACTGGCTAAACACGGTCGTGGTCACGCAGGGATGGCTGGAACGCCGGCGAACTCGCCACTTCAACCAGCCAGCCGCGTTCAGGCCCTGAACAAACAGCAGTAAACCGGCGACGACGGCAAATAGGGCCTGCACCCAAACCGTATTGCCCTGCGATCGCAGAAACTTCGCGCCAATCGCGGCTGAGGCGACTCCAAGGAACATGTAAGTCAGGGTTCTTCCGAGACTCCAACAGCATTGTCGCATGATGGCACCGGCCACGGACTTTGTCCCGAGACTCATTGTCGCCGCGATTCCTCCACACATGCCGATACAGTGAGCGGATCCCAGGACGCCGCTGACAAAGATCAAAGTAAGTTCGGTAGCAGTCGACAACATGGGCAAATCGGTTGTGTAATCAGAGTTGGTCGGGATTCGTCGTCACAGACCTGGGCGGAGCAGAGTCTGATTCCAGGTCGAATAATCTTGCATGAGGGCTGGGCAAAACAGCATTGCGGGGTGGCTCGGCCGTGGATGCTCCAGCCGCGTTACTGGACGCAGATCGAGCCACATTGACGCTTGTTGTTGGTTGCTCGTGCTCAGCAGACGAGTCCGGGGAATCGGTCATCAGTCGCAGTGAGTTCGTAATCACGAGCAGACTGCTGATAATCATCAGACCGGCGGCCACTGCGGGATTCAGCCATCCAAAGGCGGCCAGAATAACTCCGGCAAAATTGTAACCGAACGCCCAGAAAAGGTTCTGCCGAATGACTCGCGTGGTGCGACGAGCGAGCAGAATAGCCCAGGGAATTCGGCTGAGATCATTGCTGAGCAAACACACCTGAGCGGAGTCTCGCGAAATATCAGCTCCGCAGCCCATCGCAATACCGACATCGCTCACCGCCAACGCGGGAGCATCGTTGATGCCATCGCCAACCATCGCTACCGTCGAGCAGCGTTCTCGAATTTCACGCAGATGACGGACCTTCTGCTCGGGCCGCAAATCGCACTCAATTTTCAGCCGAGAAGCAGGAGCCGGTGATGGGATGACGTCGTGATGATGGCTACGATCGTGAGCACTGCTGGCCGCACATTCCGCGCTGCACAGGCAGCCGACTTCATGGCAGTCGAGCAGATTGCGTCGAAGTTGTTCAGCCTTGGCGGCTCGATCACCGGTCAGAACGGTGACCGGAAGATCCAGCTCCAGGCATCGTTTCACGGTCTCAGAAGATTCCGCACGCATGGTCTCGGTCAGCAGGAACATAATCACTGGCCGAGAAGCAACCGACACCGCCACAACAGAAGCCGCTTCCTGATCGGCAATTGATAAAGCATGAGCCATCCGGAGTCGAAGTCGAGGCGAAATATCACCGGCGGCCGTAACGAACTCCAGGCTTCCCAGTCGCAGTTGTTTTCCATTGGCACAGAAAGCTTCAACGCCGCCACCGGGCACCGAACGTAAATCTCGTAGTTCAATCGGCTTGTTCCAGTCACGTGCCTGAGCCGCAGAGCAGGCCGCACGATTTGAAGCAGGCCATTCTTCGACGAACTGGACAACAGCTTTGGAGAACGGATGTGTCGATGTCTTCGCCAAGGCTGCACAGAGCGGCAGAATGTCTCGCGAGTCATGATCATCAAGCACGCACAGATGTCGAACCTGCGGACTGCCGGTGGTCAGAGTTCCGGTCTTATCGAAGCAGATCGACTTGATGATCGCCAGGCGTTCAATCGCTTCTCCGCTGCGGAACAGCACCTGATGTTTCGCCGCAGTGCTTAGCGCGGTCCAGACGGCAAGCGGTGTGGCGAGGCCGAGAGCACAGGGGCAGGCAATCAGAAGTACGCTGAGAGCATGCTGAACGGCGACACCAATTCCAGCCGACCAATGGGCGATCAACGTCAGAACGGCGACGCCGGTGATCAGAGGAAAGAACCACGCGGAAACTCGATCTGCCAGTCGCTGGTAATGACCACGCGACAACCGAGCTTCCTGCAGGAGCTGCAACAAACGCCCGAACGAGCCGGCCTTGAAGACGGCTGTGGCTTCGACAACGACGCTACCATCCAAATTCACAGTGCCGCCCAGCAGGCGATCTCCCGTCACTCTTGCGATGGGAACACTTTCGCCAGTGAAGACCTGCTCATCAACCGTCGTGCGTCCCTGAACCAGGATCGCATCGACGGGGAAGCGTTCTCCCGGGCGAATCTTCAGACGATCACCAACAGCGATCTCGGTACAGGGGACTTCCTCGGACCCATCCGGCGTACTTCGCGTGACGGATTCCGGCAGCAGCGCGGCCAATTGATCGAGAGCTTCGGTAGCTCGATGTTTTCCGGTGGCTTCAAACCAGCGGCCCAGCGTGACCATGACTAATACGGTTGCACCGACCTCGAAGTAAACCGTTTCTGATCCTCGCAGCACATTCACCACGGAGATCACATACGCGGCCGCGACGCCGGTGGCAATCAGCAGGTCGGTCGAAAAAATGCGTTGTCGCCAACTGATGATGGCATTCTGGAGTAACGGGATTCCCAGCAGACCCAGCACGGGCAAGCTGAAGATCATGCTGAGCCAGCGAACGACGTCAAACAGTTGCACCTGAAAAGGGTCTCGCTGGACATCGTAGACATCCAGGGACCACATGGTCATGGTGAACGCCATGAGGTTCATCGAAAAGAAGATCGCGATTCCCAGCCGAACGATCGTCCAGCGAACCGCTCCTTCACGACCACGTTCCTGAGTCATCGTGTGGGCCATCCGACAGCCGAAGCAACAATAGACGTCGTCGCTGGCGAAAGCGTCGGCCGTCGCCGCCTTCAGGGCTCGTGGCGACGGGGATCGAACTCCAGCTACAGGAAGTCCGCACCAGATACAGCACAAAGGCTCCTCGGAGTCATCCGCTGCGGTGTGGTTTGGATCTTCAACTGTGAGGGAAGATGTTGTCATGGGGGCAGAACCAATTCAACCTGCATCGCCGGAAAGAAATACCGGATGATGTAGTAGACCGTGCCGATCCAGAATCCGAGCCAGAGGACTCGGACGTACCACGGAATCTCATTGCCGCGGTAATAGTGGTAAACATGCTCCTGTTCCGGCGTGGTCTGTTCGGGACCAACGGAAGTTTTCGTGTCAGACATTTCGATCCAGCTCCCGTTCGTTTTCGAGCATGTTGTATTTTGGCTGCTCCAGGTCGTGGAACATCCCGTTCAGGGCGGCCCACAGGAGCAAGCAGAAGAATCCCAGACTAGCCAGCAGATAATTGACCACGGGTGTGATTGCGAAACCGCCGCTGTCACTCACATTTTTCGTCAGCGTGATCAGCTCACCAAACTTCATGGCAAAACCCAGGAGGCTTGGAATGAGAATGATCACGCCGAAGACAATCGTAATTGTCCATGCACCAGATCGATTCATCGGACTACTCTTTCCACCAATTCAGGCAACCACCATTCAGGCGAGCGGCAGGGCGTCAGCCCTCCGTGTTGATTTCAGATTCTGACTTCGTAGGGTGGGACAAGCGAAGCGCCGGCCCACCAGCATGAGCGTTGCAAATTGGTGGGCCGACGTTCGCGATGCTTATATGTCCCACCCTACGATTCGAACAAATTCGCAAGCCCATTGTGTTAGCGTCACCATTAGGCTTAAATCAAAACTACTTTGGAGCCTCTGCGGCTGCCTCAGCCGGTGCAGCCCCCTCAACCGCAGGAGTCTCTGGAGCTGACGTGGCTTCAGCAGCGGGAGCTTCATTTGCAGGTGTTTCGGCCGCAGGTGCTACATCAGAAGGAGTTGCCTCTGCGGCTGCCTCAGCTTCTTCAGCCATGCCTTCCTCGGCTTCACCCTCAGCCGCTTCACCCTCAGCCGCTTCGGCGTCTGCTTTCACTGGCACCGGCTTTGGCAGAGCCGACTCCACATACGCTTCATAATACGGATAACTTTCCTGCCATGACCCAAGCCACTGGATATAGGTCATGATGGCTAAACCCCTCGCGTTAGGCCTGTCTGCGGATCCGTCGAAGAACCACGGATACTCCGGCATCGGAGATGCCTGCGAAAGGCTGTCCGGCTTGAAAAAATGGACGGCGTGCCAGTCATTCGAACGTCGTCCCCCTTCGCGACAGAGGTCCGGGCCGACTCGACGAGTTCCAAACAGAACCGGCCGCTGCAGCTCGTTCTGATACTCAGCGGAGCGTGATACCGGGCCCCAGCGTTGTTCTTCATTCGAGACCGGACGAATAAACTGACTGTGGCAGTGCCAGCAGCCTTCCCCAACGTAGATTTTGTGACCGACACGCAGAGCATCGCCACACTTCTCGTTCCACCACGCATCATGCTCGGCGTCACCACCCGGTGGTTTTCCATAGGCGGCTTCAAACGCTTTCGGATAACGTCGAGCGAGATCTTCAAACTGATATCTCAGATTCGGATTGATGAGTTCCGCGACGGTCTTTTCCGGTATGTCGTTGTACATCAACCACGGAACAAGAGCGTTCGAAACAAAGGCGAGCACGAAGAAACCGATGCCCGCGATGTAAAAAATTCCCGACTTGCTTTCAAACATGGTTCGTTACCAGTTCTCAGATTTCCGTTGTCGTTTCACAAACTGCCGAGACACGCCCCATGCCGTCCCGGAGAGAATTCATTTTGGATTGCAGATTGCAGATTGCAGATTGCAGATTGCAGATTGCAGATTG
>CAMAXD010000117.1 GCA_945861975.1 Candidatus Kuenenia stuttgartensis
GCGCTGGAAGGGTTGCGGTAGGTGAGCGATGAGTAAAGCCCGAGACTTCCGAATCCAATGAACAGAATAAAACTCTGCAACTGAATCGCGAATGAAGAGCGAGCTTCAACGAGCAGCAGCATGAAGATGAAGATCCCGACGAACAGGAAAAACATCGTCCCAAGACTATGCCCGATCGCGTGGCGCGAGTTTTCATAAGTCAGTCCCTGGTGAAGTCCCAGAGCCACCGCAAACAGACTCAGCACAATGTAGGCGATGCACAGGTAAACGACGTTCTCTGCCGTCAACGCCGTACTTTTGCCGGTCAGCGACATCACAACAATCATCAGCAATGGCAACAGAATCATTTCGCGAGCATTCCACATCGCGCCACCGATCTTGCCAAGGATGAATTCGTGGGGACGCAGATCAGTCACCAGCAGAATCTCAAGAGTACCTCCATCACGTTCGTTAGTCAGCGAGGTTACGGCCTGAGCATTCGTCAGGAGCAAACTTAAGATCGCGATACCCAGAAAGGCGAACGATGGAACGGACAACATTCCCAGCACAAGTTCGCTGCCGGAATCCTTCGAGGCAGAAAGAAGCGCAACTCCAGCGATCAGCAGCACCATCAATACGTAGGAAAGTTTGATCCAGATCATGCGGCGGCCATAAGCACGCGTTCGCATTTCACGCCAGATCACAGGCTGATTCCAGACATGACGATGAACTCGAGGAGCCGCCGGAGTCAGATCTTCAGCTTCAGTCCCCGGAGTCGTCTCCGCAGCAGACTGATGGAATTCCCGAGACGGATTCCACACTCGCATTTTCAAAATAGTGACGGTCGAAAGTGCGACGGAAAGCATGAGCAGCGTCAGGACGGTTGGCCACGCTGAGACATGAAGCACACCGGAGACTTCCAGGCGGAGAGGATCCAGGACCTGCAGAAGTCCGAAGAAAGGCGAAGCCTGGGCGATGTTCGAAGAATAAGCAACGCCGATGCTGTGAGTCAGCAACACATAGAGCACAACTCCCAGCACACTGATTGCCAGCGTCTGAAACGTCTTTTCACGCCAGAAAGCGACAAGGCAACCCCAGCTTCCGGCCGCCAGTGTGGCTGCACCGACGATGGCTTGTGACCAGAAAATCTGTTCCCAGGTAACACCACCCAGAAGCTTCAGAAAGCAAAACACGGGCCAGGATGTTGCCAGGAGCACGCCGACATTCAAAAGGCTGGAGAACAATTTGCCGAGCGCGAGTTCATGATTTCGCAGATCGGTCATCAGCAGCAGAATCAGCGTCTTGCGATCTTTCTCCTGAGTCACCAACGATGCTGAGAACACTGTGGCAAAGAACAACCCCAGTGTTAGCTGCAGCAACGCGAAGACTCGAAATGTCAATGCACCGAACGACGCCACATCGCCAGCAAACAGGACGTCCTGAAATCCGATCGTGGCCTGCCGAATGCTGTAAAACAAAATCAGCAACGCACCCACAAAACCGGATCGCATGAGGTAGTGACTCAGGCGACGCGGAGTCGTCAGAACTTCGCGTTCAAATATCGGCCCGGCAACCACCAGTCAAACTCCCCAACCAGGTCTCTCCACGAGAACTCAGGCAAACCTCTGAACTGCAGACTCAATTGCATTCATTGCAACTCAGAGGACATTGAATCCGTTTTTTCTACTGCAGCTTACGCCCACGCGTTTCGCGCTGGAACTCGCGTTCCGTTTCCAGGTGCTTTCCGGAATTCTCAACCCACAACGATTTGAGTGGATAGTCGTCAGGGATCGGACGAGCATTCTGCTGATGAATCGCCTGCCAGTATTGAACGATCAGCAACGCCTCATCCACATAGCGGCTGTCTTCATACATCGTCGAGAATTCCTGCTTCGCTTCCAACCATCGCTGCATCGCTTCTTCAAGTTTTACCTGAGCCTCAGAGGCCACGGTCATGCCTGACGCAGGATCAAGACGATCGAAGCCCTTACCCTGCATGTAGAGTTGCTTGGCGTCAAAGAAGGTCTTATGCAGAGTCAGCGTCACAGGGGCCATTTCGGCACTGGCGTATCGCCGCCAGAAGTCGAAGTTCACCATCTTCACATTGCTTTCCCAAAGCTTTCGCTGTGCCATCAGCGTAATGCCGTTTCGCTCTGCCTGCTGCTTCAGCTCTTCTTCAGACGGAGCCAGTGTGTAGACCTTATCATCCAGACCAAGAAACTCTTGTCGACCGTAGTCTTCCATCCACGCCTTGAAGCCAGCTTCCCAGGCCGCGATATGCTCGCCAAAAGCTCCTTCTTTGGTCCTCATCTCTGCATAGTTGATCAGAGACTTCGCAGGTCCCTGTCGGAAGAAGACATGGGTCATTCCCTTAACGCCGATCAGGTCATCGTCGTCATCTTTTTCGTTTGCCTTGACGAACCAGTCGTGGGCGACGAGATAGCTGTCCTTGCCTTCTTCATTGATCGCAGGATCCGGTCCTCTTTGACCCGGAGAAACCTCAAACTTAGGATCGGGGTCCTGCTTAAAGAAGACGCG
Source organism: Candidatus Kuenenia stuttgartensis (assembly GCA_945861975.1). Taxonomy (GTDB): domain Bacteria; phylum Planctomycetota; class Planctomycetia; order Planctomycetales; family Planctomycetaceae; genus SXXK01. The sequence continues at coordinate 2,518 of CAMAXD010000117.1, forward strand.
AAAAAACTTCTTCTCATCGGAAATCCCCATCTTGGAGGAGATCACTTCACCGACGTTGTGGAAGAGGATCGGAATAGTCTGATTACGATCTGTCCCGAGCTTCAGGAATTTGATTCCTTCCTTGACCCAGTAGAATCGATCATCGACTTTGTCCCATTCGCGTGAAACGTTGTAGGCCAGATTCCAGCCTTGAAACTTCCAGATCTGAACATAATGGGGCTGCAGCAAAATGATGGAATCAACTGTTGTCTTAAGCTTTGCCCACTGCTTCTTTTCCTGATACTCAATGGCTTTCAGGTGCAACACGCTGGCCGCCGGTCCACGCAGGCCCAGCAACACCAGGTTCATCGCAGAACTGGAAGGATCCACTTTTCCCAAAGTGGCTTCGCCCAGATCATACTGCTGTCGCATTTGCGCGAGCTTGCCGAGACCACCCGATGAGGAATCCGCAGCGTTCTGCTCCGCAGGAAATCCGAGATACACAATCGGCCCCAGCAACAGCATGATTCCGATGCCGTAGCTCATCTTGCGTTGGCGAGAATTCAGATTCGTCATTTTGCCTCCAGTTCGCGAAACTTCAGCATCGCGCCCGCCATCAGGACACAAGGGATCAGAAAACCAGCGAAAATAGCGACAGCCGGGACGACACAGTCGTTGAACGGAACATCAAATCCGTTTTCAACGAACGACGACCCGCGGTTAAACACACTGAAGTCCGGAACAATATTGCTGAAAACCCTAAGCACTCCCTCCAGCCCTTTGTCAGCCCCCTTGAGGACTGCCGAAGTCGTGGATGAAACATCCATACCAACCTGAGGATTTCGATGCTGAGCAATCAGAACTGCAGACTCCAGAGTTCCCATACCCTGTTCCTGTCCCGAAAGCATTTTCATCATGAATTCATGAAAGAACTGACCGACAAGAAAGAAGGTCAAAGTAAAGAAAAGTGCGACCGGACCCTTCACGGTACAACTGACTGTAACACCCAGCACAATGATCAGCATCAGCATCAAGGCAATGCTCACCAGGGCCTTGGTGTATCCAACAAGGAACGAACGATCCGGCTTGCGAATGAACAGGTCAGGGCGAGCCATTCCCAGGTACATCTGATCGTTGAGGCACGCGACTTCGACTCGCAGGAATCCATTGGAGACCAAATCCGTGAGGAGATCTTTCTCAATCAGCCAACCTTCAGTGTCCTGAGAGATCAGCAACTCTTTGCGGATGAGATCATCAAAAAACGCGAACCAGCGACGACCATCGGCAACTGCCAGTTTGCCATCACTGATCTTCAGTGTGCCAGCAGTTAACTGTTCGTTGAGCACTGTCGCGAGTAACTCGGCATTGAGTGGCGATACAGACGCGTCCTTCTGGAGACTATCAACAAGGCCGGAGCTGATCGCATTTCCCTCAACCAGCTTTCCCTCTTCACTCCATTTCTCGAATATTCCCGACAGGAACCTCGCCAGAGTTTCATAGTCGGCGGCAAATCGAAGCTTGCGCGGAATCACTGTGATGTTTTCTGCTGCACCTTCGTGATACTCTGATATGTGGAAGGCTGGGAGAGGCACCTCCAGTTTTGGCAGCGATTCATGCAATAGGTCGGCATTCTCCAGGATCCCTCCGGCCAAGGTCTCCAGAGATTCCGCAAACTCAGCATACGGAGGTTTATCCGTTGCCCCGGTTGCATTATTCGTCTGAAGAACCCGGAGAAGAGCAATACCACGACTTGATGCGGCATCAAACTTTTCCTGAACAGGCAACAACGCGGGAAGTTTCATTTCCTTCAGAATAACACCGGCGACGGCAAGTCCGTTCTGCAGACCAAGATAGTCCGCGGGACGCAGTTCGTCAGGGGTCGTGCGGACGCGCGTGGCCAGCTCTTTTAGTCGGTCAGAACCGTTGCGAAACTGGCCGTCTCGCAAAGCATCTGCCACTGGCCTCAGAGCTTCGCCCTGAGACAGCATGCCGAATGCCTCTTCACGCGGATTAGACGATAATGTGTACTGAGCCTGGACTCCCTGCAGCACGCTTTTCTCAGAACCCTTCACCGTTCGGAAAGCTTCGAATCGACACTCCAGCTTCAGACCTTCGACTGTCTTCGCCTCGTCTCCAGTACCGATCGTATCTGTCACAATCGAACTTTCATTGACATCACGAAACATCCAGACAGCTCGGGCTCTGGAGTTACCAGCGATGTGCGACCGATACATCCACGTATCACCCACATTGATCCCAGTTGCGGCCGGCTGACCGTCTGCATCGAAGAAGTAGAGTTGTCCGAACACTGGAACTCGGCAGGTCAACTGACTGCGGCTATTTTCAGGCAACTTGCGGTAGATCCAAACCGCTCCGATAACTCCCATGACCACAAGTACCAGGCATGAGACGATCCCCATGCCTGCCATACGTCCAATGACAATCTCCAGCCGACGAGCCGGCTTGGTGACGACCGTGTGCAATGAGCGAATCCGAATGTCTTCCGGAAGTGCCCAGCAACTCAGGAAGATCACGGCCGGCAGAATCAACCACGCAATCGCTGTCAGCAAAAATGTGACATGGATGGAAACCTGCAACTCCGGACGAGAGTTCGTATCTGTCAAAAACCAGCCGGCAAACATCAGCAGGACCGCAAACACCACAAACACGAGCAACGCCTTGCGCCGGATCGCTTCCAACAGCGTCAGTTTCGTTAATGCGTAAATTCTTTTAGGTGAAAGCGAGAACAGATCGCCCAGATAACTTCCCAGCCCCGTCGTAAAGATCGCGACACCACTTACTCCGTTTCGAGCAAGCGAAAGTACGAACGACAATCCGACAGAGATCAGCGTCAAAATCCCAACAAGCACCATCCACGATGTGGCTGCGCTGGAAAGGTCGTAAGGTCTGATATCAAAGTCCATAAGTCACAATTCCGACAAAACAGTCTGCGAAACAGCAGAAACATCACGGATTGAGCCAGTCCAGCAGAGGCAATGCTGACGACAGGCAAAGTACAGAGTGGCTTGAGCGACAGATCAACTGGCCGCTCGAAAAATTGCAACCCGGCCTGCTTGATCAGGCGTTGCCGCCCTTCCCTGAAGCCGCGATCTCCTCAGCAGAAAAGCGTCGTCCTGGACGCTCGCCACTCTCACGAACAGTACGAAGGAAGAGTTCCTCGAGGTCTGCTCGCGGACTGGTGAACTGAGCATTCTTGATGTTGTGCTTTTCGAGGACCTTACGAATATCCTCTTGCGCTTCCATGCTGAGACTCGACGTTCGCATCTGTGTCTCGTTTCGCATTTCCAGCAGTTCGTCGACGCGGCCCAGAACTTTCAACTCGCCCTGAAAAAGGACCGCGATGCGATCGCATACGTCCTGAACATCCGCCAACTGATGGCTACACATGACAACCGTCTTGCCCTGGGCTTTCAAACGCAGGATCAGGTCTTTCATTTCGCGTGTGCCCAGTGGGTCAAGACCACTGGTTGGCTCATCCAGCAGAACAAGTTCCGGATCGTTGATCAAGGCTTGAGCAAGGCCGATACGCCGAGTCATCCCCTTGGAGTATTCCTTCAACTGCCGACGACGAGCTTTGCCAAGTCCCACCATTTCGATCAGCTCGTCAGAGCGGCGAATTCGGTCGGCAGCCGACATGTTGAACAGACGACCGTAAAAGTCGAGCGTTTCGTCGGCATTGAGGAATCGATAGAGATAAGACTCTTCAGGCAGGTAACCGATCTTTTCATTCTTCGAGACGTCGGAGGCTGACTTGCCCAAAATCGTCATTTCGCCGCTTGTCGGGAACAGCAGTCCCAGCAGCATCTTCATCGTCGTCGTCTTGCCGGAACCGTTCGGTCCCAGTAGCCCAAAGACTTCCCCCTTCTGCACATCCATACTCAGGCTCTTCACGGCCTGAACCTTCTTGCGGCCCCAGAAGTCTCGATAAATCTTAGACAGATTCCGGATCTCAATCACGGCGTTTGACATGTCGTACCGTTTCAAAGACTGAATTGAATGACAAAGAATTTAGAAGGAGAACGGGGCAAATCCACAGCCATTGAACCGCCAAAAACTCCGGCTGACTGACCATACGTAGTTAGCGAGCCAGGTGTTTGCGCAATTCTTTTGAGGCGTTTTCGGGATGATTGGCGATTACAGAATCTACGATCCGAGCAGTTTGGACTCAACAACGTCACGATGAAATGCTGTGCGAAACCGAATTCCGAGTCGGAACGACCGGCACAACATCCCAAATCTGCCCACGAGTCACAGTGAATCGACGGGATGACAACGGCATGACAATGAAAAAAGCCCGGACTGACGCCTCCGCCATCCAAAGAAAGGACGGCAGACAACGTAGTCCGGGCTCTGATACTTACCGACCTGTCCAGCTAAACTTAGCTGTCACCACGTTCTTAACGAATGCGGAAAAAGCACTCAGCGGTGATTTTCTCTGGCAGGCTTTGTGATAATCCCTGTGATTTTGAGTAGGATCGGCTTCAATTGCGCCGAATCGCATGAAGCGACTGCCATTAAGCAGAAAAGCTGCTTCCGCAACCGCAGGACTTCACGGCATTTGGATTCTTGAAGGTGAACCCGCGCTTCTCAAGACCGCTGTAAAAGTCGATCTCGGTCCCGTCCAGAAATAGGTCACTCTTCTTGTCCACTACGATACCTACTCCGTGGAATTCAGAGACGACGTCACTGGATTCGTCGAAGGCATTGGTGAAGTCAAAAGAGTACTGAAAACCGCTGCATCCACCGCCTACGACGCCGACGCGGACGTACTTTAGTTCAGGGCGAGCCTGATCGCTCATTACTCGCTTGATTTCGCTTGCTGCCGCTTCCGTCAGAGTCACTGACATTTGTTCAGATCTCCCAAAACAATTCATCTAAGCCGTTTGAAGCACATTGACCTACACTGTGACACATTCGCCGCATTGAGCAAACAGTCCACAGCCCAATTGCTTAAATTTACGCGCGTCGGAGGCTTTGTTACAGACGAAATCCCTTGAATTCGCCAAAATCTCGCACTCCTTAAGACTGTACTGCCATCGAACAGAAGTCCTTGGCACCATTCGAATTAATGGATACTAATGTCCTTAATTTCCATTCCTGACGACCTCGATCCTGTCGCCGTCTTTTGATGATCGCTTGATTCCCACACTTCTTCAGGCAGATACGTAATACCATGACCACCTCAAATGCTCTCAAACTGAGTTCTTGTTTCCTGTTGCTCTCGGCAATCTGCCTCGGTTGCAATCAGGGCCCACGAAACGGCAAACCAATCGCTGGTGCTCCAGACGGCTATGCGGAACTGCTGACTCTGACTGCGGAAGGGACCATTGAGCACTCCGAGGGGAAGTTTCTTGAGTTGGTCCAGAGAACCGACCAGAAACTCGTCCTCGTGGACTTCTGGGCGACATGGTGCGGCCCGTGCCTCAAACTTGGCCCAACGCTTGAAAAGATCAAGTCGAAGTGGGGCGACAATATCGATGTCGTCAAAGTGGACGTCGACGTTTGCCCCGAGATTTCTCAGTACCTTGACGTCTCATCCATTCCGGACGTCCGCATCTACCGCGGTGGCACAGAGGTTGGAGGCTTTGAGGGAACAATGCCCTTCGCCGAGATCGACTCCTTGCTGAAATCGCTGAAGTGACGTCCCTCGACACTCATTCTGCGACGGGATCCTCGCCAAATTTTCGGCGAAGGCGAAGGTGTTTTCGTACGATCGCAGTACTTCTGCCATTTCTGTTACTCGCCTCAACCGAACTTCTTTGCGCTTTCACAGGCTGGGGCTCAGCAGAAATTTCTGACGATCCGTTTGTTGAGTTCGCTGAGGTACGACCTCTGTTTGAACTGACTTCCGACGGAAGATCATGGCAGATCTCGCCCAGCCGCAGAACGTATTTCAAAGAAGATTCATTCTCTGCGCAGAAGTCCCCCGACGAATTTCGCATCTTCGTTTTTGGCGGCTCCACGGTTCAGGGGAATCCATTCTCCATCGAAACCAGTTTTCCCACATACCTGCAGGTTGCTCTTAAGAAAGCGGATCCGAGTCGTTCATGGAAGGTCATCAATTGCGGCGGTGTGTCCTACGCCAGCTATCGACTTATTCCTGTCATGCAGGAGTGTCTCGCTTACGAACCGGATCTGTTTATCTTCTGCGAGGGGCACAATGAATTTCTGGAAGATGTCTCCTACTCTTCCGCGCGGAAAGCTCCTGCTGCGGTCTCGACCACTTTCAGCCTGTTGAACCAACTCAGAACATTTCGCCTTCTGCGAGCTGGTGTGCTGAAACTTGTTCAGACAAAAATCTCGCCAGGCAGTTCAGAATCTTCATCGGATACGCGCCCCGTTCTGACAACAGATGTCGACACGCTGCTTGATCATGACGGAGGCTTCGCTGCCTATCACCGCGATGATGCTCATGCGGCAACCGTGGTCTCTCACTTCCGCACGAATCTGCAGCGCATGGCTGAGTTGTGTAATCAGCATTCTGTGCCCTTGCTGATGATTTTGCCGCCGTCCAATCTCAGTGATTGTCCTCCGTTCAAGCCGGAGTTCTCTCAATCACTCTCTGAATCTGACCGAGGCCACCTGGTCGAACTTCTGAAGCAGGCGCGGCAGATGGTTGTTGGCCGTCCGACCGAGGCCATCGCTATCGCGGAACAGGTGACTCAAGTCGATCCGCAATATGCTCTGGCCTGGTATGAACTCGGACATCTGCAACTCACCGCGCGAGATTTCTCGGCGGCCGAACGATCATTTCGCCGAGCCCGTGACGAAGATGTCTGTCCGCTGCGAATGACGACTCCGCTGGAAGCAACAATGCAGCAGGTCGTCGACGAAAACCGTTTGCCGTTTCTGAATGCTCATGATCTGCTCAAGGCCCGCACGACAAATGGTCTCGTCGGAGATAATGTTCTCGTCGACCATGTTCACCCTTCTTTCCGCGGGCATGAAGAGATCGCCATCGCGATTGCCGACTGGATGTTGTCTGCTCAGTTGGCCTCCGCTTCCCATCTCGACTGGAAACAGGCGACTCGTCAGGAATGCCAGCAAAGACTGCAATCGCTCGACAATCTCTACTTCCTGCGCGGCCAGCGTCATCTTGAAAATCTGAAACTCTGGGCCGCAGGTCGATCCGGAGGACCGCCACTGAAGAACACATTGCCTTGAATTCCTGATCCCAGCTGATCAAGATTTCGCACCATACGGTCAGACTGGTTCTTCAGAAAGGGTTTTTGCAATGCTGTTCGGCTACTCCCGCTTTACAATTTCCAGAGTTGCATTGGTGGCGTTTGCTGTTGGAATCTTATCCGGCTGCAGTGAACGAAAACCAGCAGGGCCTCTCGAAGGGGCGACGGCCACTGAGTCGCAACCCGTGCCTCCGACAGCAACACCGGCAGATGCAGAGACAGACACGAAGTAACCCGAAACTTCAAACTCGCCAGTCGATCGGAGTTTCTCCGACGCTCTGAAGATACTGATTGATCTGCGAAAATGGTCGAGTATGAAAGAAGCCTCGATGAGCAGACAGCGGGGACGGATGCGGGCTGCGAATCACAAGGTGGCGGCTGTCGATCAGGCCGGCTTTCTCCTGAGCAGGGTTGCCCCACAAGACACAGGCCACATGAGGTCGCTGATTGACGCACTGAATGACGCGGTCGGTAAATGTCTCCCAGCCGCGGTTGCGATGGCTGTTCGCTTCGTGCGCTCGAACCGTCATAACGGTGTTCAGCAACAACACTCCCTGCCGCGCCCAGGACTCCAGACAACCATGCGTCGCCGGTGGAATCGCAAGGTCGCTGTGCAACTCCTTGAAGATGTTTCGCAACGAGGGAGGCACCTTAACTCCGGGACGAACGGAGAAGCTCAGCCCGTGAGCCTGTCCGTCGTCGTGATAAGGATCCTGCCCCAAAATCAGGACTTTCACCTGATCCAATGGGGTCAACAGCAACGCTTGAAACACGTCGCTCTCAGGCGGAAACACAGTGTGTTCAGCGCATTCCTGCCCCACGAATGCTTCGAGTTGCAGCCACCATGGCGAAGTGAACTCAGTGGCTAAGGCCGCTTGCCATGAGATTGGAAGGTTATGGAGTTTCACGGGTTAAAAGAACCTCGCAATTGCACTCGCGGAACTACTTTCACGAGCATTAGTCGCGAGAAAACTCCATCTGCAGCCCGCCTGTCATGCCGGACAGAATGTTGTAGATAAAGGCATAAATCACGCCGCCGATAAAACCAAAAATCCCATAGGCAATTGGCATAACGATGATCGCGCCAACCCCCATGCCTAACACAGCCGCCGTGGGATCGTTGCCGTTCATGTTACCCTGCTGAGCAACTCCCATCATCGTCAGTGACATCAGAAACAAGATGCCACCCGCCAGCAAGCCACCCACAGCACCGCCGACGCCTGAGATCATTCCGGCCGATAAAACTCCAACACGCTTCAGTCGAACTGTACTTCGAGTTTCCATCGAAGGCATCGACTGAGAATCTGGCATAGCAAAGGGATTGGACATGATACAGCCTTTTGAAGAAGCCTGACGAGAATGATGCAACAGAGGGGTGTTTAAGCGGACTCCCTGAAGTTGTCAAACCAGTCGTCCCACAGGAAATCAGCCGCGTTGACTCTGCAACGGGCCTGTTTTGTGGAACGCTTAACCGTGCTTCGCGATCTCTCGATTCAATCGCAATTGTCCACAGGCCGCGTCAATGTCTGCCCCTTTGCGTTTGCGAACGGTGGCCGTGATTCCACACTCTTCCAGAATCATTAAAAACTGTTGTGTATCCGGATCGCGAGGAGCCGTCATGATTAATTCATTGACGCCATTCATCGGGATAAGATTCACGTGAGCATTCCGGCCACGCAGCAACCACGCCAGCTCTTCTGCATGCTCAGGCCGATCATTAATGCCGGCCATCAACACGTACTCATAAGAAATCCGCCGGCCGGTCACTTCAAAGTAATCGTCCGCCGCCTGCAGGATATCCTGAATGCCAATGTTCCTGTTAACCGGCACAATCTCAGTTCGCAACGCATCATTCGGTGCATGCAATGAGACCGCCAGATTGTACTGCTGTCCCGACTGAGCCAGCTCGCGAATCTTCTCCGGCAAACCCACCGTCGAGACCGTGATACGACGAGCACCCAAACCAAATCCGTCCTCTGCAGTTAGAAATGTTAACGACTGCATCAACGCTTTGTAGTTAGCCAGAGGTTCCCCGATACCCATAACCACGACGTTGGTAATGCGTTCGTCGTCTTTCATCAGCCGATGCAGAACCAGCACCTGTTCAAAAATCTCCGTCGGGGTCAAATTACGTTTGACTCCCAGCAGTCCACTCGCGCAAAACACGCAGCCCATCGCACAGCCAACCTGAGTACTGATGCAGACCGTACTACGATCCGGATCACGCATCAGCACGCATTCGACAAGTTCGCCATCCTGCAGTCGAAGCAGCAACTTTTCCGTGAGATCTCGAGCAACCTGGTGACCGACGACTTCGAAGGGAGAAAATCGAAAACTCTGAGTCAGCTTTTCACGCAATCCGACGGGCAGATCCGTCATCTGTTCAAACGAAGTGATCCGCCGTTGAACCAGCCATCTTCGAATCTGGCCTGCTCGATATCCCGGCTGCCCAACCGACTGCAACCAGCTCACCAGATCTTCCGGACTGAGATCCATAATCGGTGGGCGCGTCTCCTGCGACAGCTCCACGATTGGAAGTCCCAAAGAGACCAACGGCCCGACGTCAGCAGCAACAGAAATTGTTTCAGGTTCAGTCACTCGAGGAGCCAGAAAAAAGCGTTATTCAAAACATGAGAACCAGCAATAACGTGATAGCGCGGACTCAGTGCCCAACATGATACCGTGAAAATCCCAGAATGTTGGCAACAACCGCAAATTCCTGGATTCCTCGCCGTTTCCGGGCTGTTCGACCGGTCCATCATGTTCGACCGGTCCATGATGTTCAACCGGTCCGGGAGTTCCACTGAACCGCCCGATTCATACCACAGCAAGCGATCTCATTTCGCCGGCGCGGGCCCAGGAGCAGGTTCGCCGGTCCGCGCGAGGTCACGTCGATAGCGACGGATCAGATCGGCATATTCGCTGTCCAGAACGTCTTTCCCGGCATCGCTGTTTTCACCATCGAGTTCATCCTGAAGCTTCCCCCATACTCGTCGCTTGCCACCGGGCGCGGTTGTATCGGGAGTTTTGCCGTCGAACTGTGACGTGTTGCCGGAATCCTTTGGACTATCGATCGTGCCCACCTCGTCCGCGATTTGTTCCAGCTCTTCGCGCACTTTGCCCAACTGCTTAGCCGCTTCGTCAACTTTCTTCGCGGCCGTTTCGGAGTCTTCCTTCGCAGCTTCTTCAAGTTTCTTCGCGGCATCTTCGGACAGTTGTTCTGACAATTCCTTCAACTTCTGTTTTTGCTCAGGAGTCATCTGTTGGTCTTTGGACTTTTCCGCCAGCTCTTTGAGTTCCTCTGCCAGTTGTTTTTCCTGTTCGCTGAGTTCCTCAGCCTTCTCCTGAGTCTCCTCGGTTTGCTTTTTCTCGATCTCCTCCTTCAGCTCCTCGGCCGCCTTCGCATCCTGCTCCAGTTGTTGCTGAATACGCTCCAGATCTTCCAGAAGTTCTCGTCTGGCTGCGGCGTCCAGGGTTTCTCCACCGGGCGGTGCCTGATCGTCGATGTAAATCGTCCACGGTCCCTGACAGGCAACCTGCGGTCCGGGCACCGGTCGCTCATCCTGAGTGCAAACAGTCACGGTCAGCGATTCACCGGACTTCGCGTTCAATGCTTTGAGATCCAGCGTGAAATTGTGCGACACAATCAACGAGCCAACCTTTAACGGCTCTGCGGCAACCTTCGTCGTAGGGAGTTCCGCTTCCGCTGTTAAGGCATCGACAAGATCGGTCTGCGGTGCATCTGAGTTTGCCGGGTTCAGCCGATACTCCATGTTGAGTGCTCCAATACCGATATCATCCGCCGCACCGCATTCGACCGTGAGCACTTCATCCGGACGAACTCGCAATCCGTCTTCAATACCACCCACAGACAACGTCGGCGGAGTATCGGGCAGCACAATCAACCGGCGAGCTGTCTCGGTGGTAACACAGAGTCCGGCCTTGTTGAATGCCAGCAAATCAAAATCGCCTCCGCCCTGAGCTTCAAAGCGAAACACCGCCGATAAACCGTCCGGAGTTAATTCTACCGGCTTTTGAGGTTGAGCGACATTCGCCGGATCGGCTCTTGTCTCATCCTCTTCGTCGGAAACACTGGCAACCGACTTCCAACTGGACCATTCGATTTGGACGTCGTGCACCGCTTCGTTGAACGTCAGACGAATTTCAATCTGACTTCCGACAAGCACCTCCATATCACCACTTGCTCCCTCAAATATCGCGGGGGCTCGATGAGCATACGCCGGAGCCACTGATGTCAGCGTGGCTGTCTGCAGGACCGGTGGATCTCCGACCGTCAACTGAAACCACTCCGTCATCGCGCCGCCGCCGTAGACTCGGTACCGCAGCGATTCGCGAACACTCCGAAGCACAGCCGTAAACTGCTGCGGCTCGGAATTCAGCAGCATCGGTGATTCATCGATGATGCCTGACTCCGTGCGGAACTCCAGTTTCACATCCGTTGGCATTTTACCCGGAACGCCGTTTCGCCATTGGGGGATGGCCGTAAACTCAACGTCTGTATTCCGTGCAGCAACGCGATTTCCATATGGCAGTTCAAAGTACAGATTGGACGCCGCAGCGAGATTTGCGAACGGCATTACGAAACGCTGGGCGAGCAATCCTGAACCGGTTGGCCATAATAGAACCGGGATCAGAATGATCACGAGGGCAACAGCGGCCATTGCACACCGTCGAATCGTAGAGCGACTTTTGACGATCTCGGAAGGACGAGCCACCTGAATGTGCTCTTCGACACTCTGTCGCAGTCGTTCCTGCATGATTCGCGTACTGACATCCGTGACGTCGACAGATTGCTGAATGGAGATCAGAGTCGCGACGGATTCCTGCAGTTCCGGAAACTCCAGATCCACCGCCGCACCGAGTTCATCGACTGGCGGAACCTGCAGCAAAGGAATGACCAACCTTCGCGCAGCAATGATCGCTGTCACTAACAGCGTGAGGGCTAAAAACACGAGGCGAAACAGACCGGGCAGTGAGAGCAGATAATCCAGACCACAGGACAGCAACACTCCTGCGATCAAGATGCTGACCGTTTCCGCAGTGCCACGCAACGCCGACTGAATTCGAAGACGTCGTCGAACACGCTCCAGCAAGTCAGACAATCCCGCCACGGATGTGGATGCATCTGAGATCACCGGAAGCTCCG
>CAMAXD010000118.1 GCA_945861975.1 Candidatus Kuenenia stuttgartensis
AGTGTGTCTTCTTCGTTGGCTGAGAAGTCCGGAGGTCCGAGCGCGTTTTCTGTAAACATCATCCTGCGGAGATGAAGTGTCGACTGGTAGACTGCATAGGGATCTCGTTTGATGTAAACAAAACGTGCATCCGGGAACATTTCCAGCAACGTGCTGATGCGGAACGTATGAGCCGGCGTTTTGGTCACAATCGAACTATTTTTGCGATACGTGAGCTTTTTGAGCAACCTCAGAAAGGACTGTTTCCAGATCGATCGCTCCGACTCTGTCATATCACGAGGATCAAAATAGCGTTCATAAGCCTCACGACGATCGGAGAATGCCGTCATCAGGTAAGGTGAAATCTGACAGTCAAGGGCGAGGGCGATGTCCTCTTCCTGAGGCTCGTCCCAGCCAGCCGCGACGTTATCCATCGGACGGGTTTCGGGCAGAAAACGCTTCGTCAGCGGAGCCAGAATCCGCTCGGTCAGCAGAAAGTGGCCTGGATTCACGCACTGATAGAGGTTGGGAAATGTCACCTGAGGATCGAGGGACATCAGATTATGCAGCATCGTGGTACCACTTCTCCAGTGCCCCAGAATGAACAAAGGGGGATGGAGAATCTCGGTTCGGGCCACCTGTCTCCCGAAGAACAATTTTTCCAGTACGCCGTACAGCGAGTTAAGGCCACTGACGAACGCGATCGTGATCCATCTTGGAAGATAGGCCCACGATATTCTGGGCCTCATCCGGAGCAAATTCCACAGCCCGGAGACCGTAAGACCATGCCACATGCAGATCAACCCCTGCCGCGAAGCTTTAACGGCAGGCTTGGAAGGCTCAGATGAAGAACGCAGTTTGGGAATTGTTGCACTCATTGATCAATTGAGGAGGTCAGCGACGGGAATGCTGAAGCAAAATGGCGACGACAAAACGTGACAACAACGATAAGCAGGGCGTCCACTGAGAGATCCTCAGCGGCTTGATGCTGCTGACAATCGACGCTGCAGAAACGATCGTCTCTGAACTCATCCACAGATGTCAACAGCGACGCGATTTACGCCACCACCACGGAAACATAAGGCCTCTGAACCAATAGTGTCTACTTTTGATGCCGCATGGCCAACCGTTGAACGATTCTTGTGCAGGAATTTGTAAGAATTCATCCGTTGACCATGTCCACTTTAGCCGTACACTCCTTGCATGGCGAGAAACGAGATCAGTCCGGAGTTTGAAAAAATCCTTCGTACCGCAGCAAAGCTGGCGGAGGAGGTTCATGCTGCGGCGCTGATTCTGCTGGCCGAACAGCCCGTTGACTTCGCAATGCTGAAGAAAAACGCCACCGCTTTCCGGCTTATTATCGCGTCAGACCGCAAAGAAATTCAGGACGCGGCTCGGCAGGATGACGTCGACGTCGTCGAAATTCAGCAGGAACCACAAACTCGACATTTCCAGGTGTCTCAGGTTCTGCTTGAAGCGATCGCCGATGAACTTCTGCAGACCGGCGACGTCGTGGTCGTGGTTTACTCAGCATACGAAAAAGAAGGTTGCGATACGATCAGCGTCGTTCGGCTGGCGGAGCAACTGGCCAAATTGACCTCGCGAGATCTCCAGCGATTGGAAACCAAGGTTCCGCTGGAAACGCTACGAATCGTGGTCGACCTCGCCTGCGACATCGGGCGTGAAGGCCGCGAAGGAAAGCCCGTGGGAACGCTGTTTGTCGTAGGCAACCATCGCAAAGTCATCGAACTGTCTCAGGAACAGGTTCACGACCCATTTCGTGGCTACCCCAAAACAGAGCGATCCATTCGTAACCCACGCGTCCGCGAAAGCATCAAGGAACTGGCTCAGATCGACGGAGCCTTTGTGATCTCCTCCGACGGACTCGCCATTGCCGCCGGACGACATCTGCGAGCCTCCGCGGAAGGTCTGACGCTCTCCAAAGGTCTGGGATCTCGACATTGGGCGGCCGCCGAAATCTCCAAAGCCACCGGTGCCATCGCAATCGCTGTTTCGGAATCCACCGGAACCGTGCGAGTCTTTCAGGATGGTGTCATCGTGCTTCGAATTGAACCGATGCGAAACGCCATGAAATGGCATGACGTTAACGCCGACGGCCTCGTCGACTGAGGCATCTGATTGCAGCTCAGGTCCACTCCCTCGGCAATATCCCCGCAGCACCGCAAACTGTTGATTGAGTCGCATCCTGCGGGCCTCTGTTTACCGCCCAGCCGGAGGCGCCGGCCAGCACAAAAGCCGGCGCCTCCGGCTGGGCGGTAAACGATTAAGTCAACAGTCTGCTTGCGGCTTACAACTCTACTCCAATCATCAGCGATTGCAGCGGATCAGCCCCAATTGTCAACGTTGACGATCTGATGGCTTGCATGTTCCTGACGCCGGATCAATCATACCATAGGGAGACAGTTTCAATACACTCGGGGTGATAAAGATCCGGGCCTCGGTATGTCAGATCAACAGGAAATAGCCACCGGTGATTTGAGCCACAACGACCGGGAAACACCGGCGGCTAGCGCCGAACCGCTCACAGAAGAATCCTTAATTCCGCCACATCGAAGCCCTGACGCAGACGATCAGCCTGGTCTCCTGGCAACACTTCCTGACTTTCGCACGCATCACCGCAGCCTGTTAAGAATCTGCATGGGGATCTTGCTGGTCATTCTCTCCGTGGAATGGATCAGCGTCGCTATGGAACGCCCGGAACCACTGAAAATCCAGAGGGGCGAAACATTTCGACAGCGATTTCGCGTCGAAGTCAATTCAGCGACCTGGGTCGAATGGATGCAGTTAGAGGGTATTGGGATCTCAATGGCTCATCGAATTGTTGCTGATCGGGCATTAAACGGGCCATTTCAGACCATCGACGATCTTACGCGGGTTCCCGGAATCGGCGATGCAACACTCGACCAAATCCGCCCCTGGCTTACAATAGGTCATGACCTCAACAAAGCACAATCACTCAAATCCCCACCGATCTTCGCCGACGAACAGTGAACTTTCCACAGGAAGTCGTCACGGATCCGTCGCGCAGAATTCATCAAAAGACAAACAGGAAGACAACGTCACCAACAACTCGGGAGCTGTTGCAGAAACTACGCCTGTCCGCGCCAGCAGCAGCCGGCAACGATTCGAACAGTATCGAAAAAAAGTTCGCGAAAAACTGCTCCCTAAAGGCGGTGTCCATTCGACCGGGGAAGCTCGCTCCGCGAAAGACCGAGTGCGAACATCATGGCAACTGATTCGCGAATTCTTTCGCCTGCTGCATCCTTATCGCTGGCAGATCAGCCTCACGTTACTGTCAGTGACCTTATCAACCGGGCTCGGCCTCCTGCCACCAGCCGGAACCAAGTTTATTGTCGACTATGTTTTGGGCGGATTGCCCCTGCCAACCTGGTTCAGTCAGGCATTTCCATGGTTCAACACTCCGATGCGATTGTTATCGGGCGTGGTCGGCGTGGTCGTTGTGATTTCTTTGCTGAAAATTTTGATACATATCTGGGGCCGATGGGATGCGACCAGAATCTCTAAACAGATTCAACTGGCTGTGCGGCGACATGTCTTCGAACATGCGGTCCGTCTTCCACTTCATCGGATTCATGAACTGAGGTCCGGTGGGGTTGCTTCAGTGCTTCGTGAAGATGGCGGCAGCGTCGGCGAACTGGTCTTCGGAATGCTCTACAACCCATGGCGCGCTGTCATTCAACTCGTCGGCAGTTTTGTCATTCTTGCCTGGGTCGACTGGACACTGTTGGCCGGAGCCCTCGTGCTGTTGCCCACGGTGTTCATCACGCACCGTGCCTGGATCAACAGTATTCGCCCTCAGTTCCGGGCGATTCGGAAGCAGCGTGAATCGATCGATGCGGGAGCTGCCGAGTCATTTGCCGGCATGCGAATCGTGCGTGCATTCAGTCGCCAAAAACGTGAATCAGCACGGTTCTCTGAAGAAAACAACATGATGGTTCGTCAGGAACTTTACGCATGGTGGTGGATGCGTGGCGTAGAAATGGTCTGGGAAGCTCTGATTCCGATCGCCAGTGCCGGGCTGCTGTTTTACGGGGGCTGGCGAGTTATCGACGGTCATATGTCGGTCGGTTCGCTGATGATGTTCCTTGTCTATCTCCTGATGCTGCTGGAACCCCTGGCCACTCTGGCCACCAGTGCGACACAGTTTCAGAACAGTCTTAGCGGACTGGATCGTATTCTCGACCTGCTGGCCGAACCGCGTGAAATGGAATCGACTCCGGAAAGTCTGCGAGCAGACCGAACTCAAATTCGCGGACAGATGACGTTTGAAGATGTGACATTCCTTTATCCCGGAACCCAAACCCCGGCGTTGTCCGATATTCATTTGAATGTACAAGCTGGCCAAACGGTCGCCCTCGTCGGGCCGAGTGGTGCCGGGAAAACAACGATCTGTAATTTGGTGGCTCGCTTCTACGATCCGACTTCAGGCAGCGTAACGCTCGACGGTCGTGACCTGCGTGATTACGACGTAGAATCGTTTCGAGCACTACTGGGAGTTGTCGAACAGGATGTTTTTCTGTTTGACGGCACGATTGGTCAGAACATTGCGTATTCTCGAAAGCATGCCAAACCAGATGAGATTCGTGCGGCAGCCGACGCGGCGAATGCGTCCGAGTTTATCGATCGACTGCCCGCCGGCATGAATACACTCATCGGAGAACGTGGCGTGCGTTTAAGCGGCGGACAGCGGCAGCGTCTGGCGATTGCACGTGCGGTTCTGGCCGACCCGAGAATCCTGATTCTGGATGAAGCGACCAGCAATCTGGACACCGAAAGTGAACAGTTGATCCAGCAGAGTCTTGGCACGCTAATGCGAGGCCGCACCAGTTTTGTGATCGCTCACCGGCTAAGCACCATTGCCGGGGCTGATCGGATCGTTGTTGTGGAAGGCGGCCGCATTCTGCAAACTGGCACGCACTCGGAACTGATGGCGCTCGGCGGCAAATATCGCACGATGGTCGAGCAACAGGTTAAGATGACTTTAGGCAGCATGGAACCGGGATAGACCTGTCTGTTGCCAACGATTAAGCCACCCCCCAGGGATCAACCTCCAACAGAATCCGTGTTTTCTCACAAGCAGGTACTGGCATTACCCGCAGATAAAAATTAGAGTCATCTCACAGCCGTCGGAAGCAGATTGTTTCTTTCGGACCCTGTCACTATCTCACATCTGGCGTTCAAAACCTTGCCTGAGGGTTCACGAATGACTGTGCGTGGCCGAATTGTATGCGCCCCGGCGCTGACTCTGTTTGTCGCATCGGCTCTGTTGTTTGTCGTTGACATTCAACCTGTTTTTGCGTGGCAGGCCACTCCGCCAGCAAAAGTCGAGCCCCCAAAGGATCCGAAAACGATTCAGCTCGAAGGGATCGTTACTCAGGCCAAGAAACTCATCAGCGAAGGCAAATACGACGCTGGTATTCAGGAGGCTGACAAGGCTCTGGCAATTGATGCTAAGTTCGCAGCCGCTCAGGTCGCGCGCGGGATGGCCTTCAACGGCAAGGGTGAGTACGACACCGCGATGAAGGAATTTGATCTGGTCACTGCCATCACCGGCCGTGAGCCCGAGAAACTGCAGAATCGAGCAGACGCCTATGCTCATCGATCGCACTCGCTCTATCAGAAGGGGCAGTATCTGGATGCGATCGACAACGCTTACTTCGCCACTCTGGAGAAGTTTGACCATCCGCTGGCTCATATCAATCGCGGTGTCGCCTATGTGGCTCGACAGGATTTTGATCGAGCGATTAACAGTGCGAATCGAGCGATCAGTATTGATGAGAATTCGGCCGAAGCGTACAGCATCCGAAGTCTTGCCTACGCTGGCAAGAAGAATGCGGATCAGGCGATTAAAGATGCAGACAAGGCCATTGCACTCAATTCGAAACTTGCGGAATCATTCCAGCGCCGCGCAGTGGCATTTGTGGTCAAGGGAGATGCGGCCAAAGCAAAACAAGATCTCGATCAGGCAATTATTCTTAACCCTAATCACGCGGATGCGTTGTGTGATCGAGCCTTGTTGTATGGCATGGCGGGTGATCTGCCCAAAGCAATGATCGATCTGGATGCCGCTTTAAAAGCAAATCCCCATTCCGGACGAGTTCATTACGTTCGCGGACTTGCTGAACTGGAGCAAAGTCACTTCGACAAGGCGGTCGCCTCTTTCGACGAAGCAATCCGGTTACAGGAAAAGAACGCTCTGGCGTATAGCTCTCGCGGCTATGCTCGCAACGGCAGGAAGGAATACGACAAAGCCCGCGAAGATTTCACGAAGGCGATCGAACTGGATTCAAAACTGGCATCGGCCTATTCTGGCCGCAATACGGCTCTGAAGAATCTCGGCCTGACGAAAGAAGCGTCCGCCGACAATTCAAAGTTCAAGGAACTCACGGCGCCTCCGAAGAAAGCCGAAAAGAAAGACAATAAGAAGGAAGAAGAAGCTCCTGCATTTGTCGTGAAGTCGAAAGCCGTTGCTCCTGAAAAGCGAGCGACCATGCTGAAGTCGGCAAAGGAGATTGACCGACTTATTGCCGCGAACTATGAAAAAGTGGCTGTCAAACCCAATGCCAGAACCACTGATGAGCAGTTCCTGCGTCGAATTTATCTGGATGTCACCGGAACCATCCCAACCTATAATCAGACTCGTAAGTTCCTGACATCCAGCGACCCGAACAAGCGAACGCTGTTGATTGATGAACTACTCAGCAGTGACGGTTATGCCAGCCACAGCTTTAACTACTGGGCCGACATTCTTCGCTACACCGACAATCTCAATGGCACGGTTCGAGGCGAACCTTATCGTCAGTGGATTAAGCAGTCTCTGGCGGAAAGCAAGCCGTGGGACAAGATGGTGCACGAGATGATGACCGCGGAAGGGCTGATCTGGAAGAATCCCGCCACCGGCTATATGCAGCGGGATGCAAGCATGCCGCTGGACAACATGAATAATACCGTCCGCATCTTTCTGGGAACCCGCATCGGCTGCGCTCAGTGTCACGACCACCCATTTGACCGATGGACTCAAAAAGACTTCTATCAAATGGCTGCGTTCACTTACGGAACGCTGACGAGCACAAATGGCGGTGACAAGCGGTACTGGGAGAGCAACCCGGATGATCGCCTGCAGACAGAATATGCGATGATCGAGCAGGAAGAGGAAGATCGCCGCAACAATAACTACCGCTTCGATCGGCTGATCAGCATTAATATGATGATGGTGAATGATCAGGTTGATAGAAAGATCACTCTGCCGAAGGACTACCAGTACGACAATGCCAAAGCCGGTGACGTCGTTGAGCCAAAATCGCTGTTTGGGGCTTCTGCAGAAATCAAGAAGGGCGAAACTCCTCGACAGGCTTTCGCTCGCTGGCTGACAGCCAAAGAGAATCCTCGGTTTGCTCTCACGATCGCCAATAGACTCTGGAAGCAAGCTTTCGGAATTGGACAGATTGAACCGGTCGACGACATGATGGACACGACAGTTGCCGAGAACCCGGAACTGATGGTCTTTTTGGAATCCGAAGTGAAGCGGTTGAACTTCGACATGAAGGAGTATCTCCGGGTTATTTACAACACTGAAACTTACCAGCGTCAGGTCAGCGTGGAAGAAGTGAACCCCGGTGAAACCTATCACTTCTCCGGCCCAATTCTGCGACGCATGACGGCCGAGCAAGTCTGGGATTCGTTTCTGACACTGGCTGTGCCTGATGATTACCGTGAAATGCCCGCCATGATTCGTACAGACGCGATTGGCGTCGACCTGACGTCAGTCAAAGCTCCGGATCTTCTGGCCGCTGATTCGATGGGTAATCAGGTTGATGGCAGCGTTGGCAAGTGGCAACAGAAGCATTTGTACAAAGGGGTCTTGTTGGCTCGTGCTTCTGAACTTCCATCACCTGTCCCAGCCAGTCACTTCCTGCGCATGTTTGGACAGTCCGATCGCGAACTGATTTCAGCGTCTTCGACGATGGGATCCGTTCCTCAGGTGCTGTTCATGTTCAACGGGCCGATCTCGCACATGCTGCTGGAAAGCAATTCGACGATCTACAATACCGTCATGAAAAAGAAATCGGTGAGTGATGGTATTCGTTCGATCTTCCTGACGATTCTGAATCGTGAACCGGATACCGAAGAACTGGCCCTCGCGACAAAAGAAGTAACCAACAATGGAGCACCCGGTTACGGGAACGTCATTTGGTCACTGGTTAACACGCGAGAGTTTCTGTTCATTCAGTAGTGTTTATCGAGCGTCAGCGTGTCGGATCCTGACTGTGCCGTTGAAATCCACGGCACTTGCCAACGAATCTTTCTGATCTTCACCTCTGCAAGAAGAACCGATCGAAATGAGAGACCTGCTTCCCAAACTTGATGGACTGAGCCGTCGTCGATTTGTCGAATACGCGGCCAAGTCGGCACTGGGCGTCAGCCTGTTACCCAGTCTTGATCGTGCTGTGGGTGCTGCTCAGGTCGCAAATAGTGCAGGGGGAAAGGCAAAGCGGCTGATCTACCTGTTCATGAATGGTGGCATGACACACCTGGATACTTTTGACCTGAAACCAGGTCACGAAAACCAAGGTGAAACCAAAGGCATCGCCACCAACGTGGCGGGACTGCAACTCAGCCAGTATTTGCCCACACTGGCGACTCAGTTCGATAAGATTGCCGCGATTCGTTCGATGTACACACTCACCGGCGACCACGAAGACGGTGAGTATCTGATGCGAACGAGTTACGAAGAGATTGCGACCGAGCGACACCCATCGATAGGACCATGGATTCAGCATTTCAAAGGACGACAAAGCAAATCTCTTCCGGACACCGTTCTAATCAGCGCGCCGGCTCGTCATCCCGGTGCGGGATTCTTTGATCCAACCTTTAGCCCGCTGCCAATTGGTGATCCGAATCGCGGCCTCGAAAACACAACAACACCGGCCTATCTCACGGCCGATTCATTCGGCAAACGTGTCGAACTGATCGACGCTTTCGACAAAAAATTCCGTGATCGCTTCAAGCAACGTCGAGTTCAGACCTATACCGACTTCTACACAGAAGCCACAACGCTGCTATCCAGCGGCGAGCTGAAAGCGTTTGACCTGAATGAAGAAAAGGATGCAGACCGCGATCGCTATGGTCGTGATCCATTCGGACAAGGTTGTTTGTTGGCTCGCCGATTGATTGAGAACAATGTTCGCTGCGTCGAAGTCACCTGCGGTGGCTGGGACATGCACGCCAATATTTACAACGGCGGAACTCTTCCAGCACGAGCCGGAATTCTCGACAGAGCCGTTGGTAATCTCTTGAAGGACCTCTCTGAGAAAGGTCTGCTGGATGATACTCTGGTTGTACTGACAACCGAGTTCGGCCGCTCACCGGTCATTAACTATAACGCTGGTCGTGACCATCATCCGGCCGTGTTTTCATCAATGCTGGCCGGCGGCGGCATCAAGGGCGGTCAGTTCTACGGGACTTCTGATGCCGCAGGACATGCGGTCGATCAGGACGGCGTCGCTCCAGCCAACTTCAATGCCACGATTGCAACGGCACTGGGATTGCCTTTGGCAGAAGTCGTTCACTCACCAACCGGTCGACCGTTCAAAGTAGCTCACGACGGAACTCCGATCAGCAAACTGCTGTAGGGCTTCAGAATCGCTCGCAGGAATATCGAGCGTATCGCTGCTATAATCAAAACGCTCCCGAGCAAAACTCGGGGGCGTTTTCCGTATCCTGCTTTCAGCTTACCTGCTTTCAGCTTACCTGCTTTCAGCTTACCTGCTTTTGCTTCTCCTGCGAAGAATACTCATGCGAATCGCCTGGTTTGAATGCGCAACCGGTCTCAGTGGAGACATGACTCTTGCGGCCCTGATTGATGCGGGAGCTGATGCCGATAAAGTCCGCGCGGCTGTCGCTTCGCTGAATCTTCCGGATGTTGTTGTTCGTATCGAGACCGTCATCAAGGGAGGCTTTCGATCGCTGCATGTGCTGGTCGATCATCCGGAACAGCATTCCCACCGCCATTACACTGACATTCGGCGGATCGTGGAGCAAGCATCCGCGTTGACGCCTCGCCAGCGACAACTCGCTCTGCAGATGTTCCTGGCGGTTGCTGAAGCGGAAGCTCGCGTTCATGGTTCCACGGTCGAACAAATTCATTTCCATGAAGTCGGTGCGATTGATTCGATTGTTGATATCGTGGGTGTGGCCGTTGCATTTGATCTGCTGGGTATCGATCGAGTGATCTGCAATGCAATTCCACCCGGTCGCGGCTTCGTAAAGATCGACCACGGAATCTGTCCGATCCCTGCTCCGGGAACCGCGGAGATTCTGAAGGGCATTCCCCTGGCCGACGTGCCGATTGAGTCTGAACTAACGACTCCGACGGGTGCTGCCATCGCGAAGACTTTGGCGTCCAGCTTCGGTCCGATGCCTGCAATGACCATTGAAGCCATCGGCTGCGGATGCGGAACGAAGACTTTCCCCGAACGTGCGAATGTGCTGCGAATCTTTGTGGGAACAGCCATCATTCCGGAACACACCGAACAAGTGACTTTGCTGGAGACTAATCTCGATGATGTCTCCGGTGAGATCATCGGTCATGTTCGCGAACGGCTGAACTCCGTCGGTGCATTGGATGTTTATGTCACACCGGTACAAATGAAGAAGGATCGCCCGGGCGTGATCCTGAGCGTACTTTGCCGCCCAGAGAAGGCCGCTCAATGCGAAGACATCATGTTCACGGAGACGGGGACGTTGGGCGTTCGCCGTCTGCAGATCCAGCGCAGCGTGCAGCAACGCGATTTCGTGGAGGTGACAACCCCGTGGGGCAAAGTCAGCGGTAAGCGAGCGTGGCGAACGGGAATGCAACCAACGTTCTCCCCGGAGTTCGAAGACTGTGCTCGCATCGCTCGCGAAAAGAGCGTTCCACTGTCGGACGTGTATCGCGCCGCTGAATCGGCCTACGCATCGCAGCCGACTCGCGTCGCCCAGCCTCGCCCCGCTGAACAAAAACGCGACCACGACCACATGCATGACCACGACCACATGCATGACCATGACCACATGCATGATCATGACCACATGCATGATCACGACCACATGCATGATCGCCAGCGATAACAACGCTGGCGCCATGGGTACTGCTTCCAGACTGAACTGCACGGGGGCTGCTGCAATCCATCGCATGGAGCGAGATGCCTACCACGGACTCCTCTTGCTCTGCAAAGAACCTATTTTGTAATTGCAATGCGCAATCCATCATACGCAGGCGCGACGTTGGGTGGCAGCTCTTTGAGCAGTTCGTCGTAGTCCAGCTCGTGGGACATATGAGTCAGGTAAGCCTGACGCGGCTGTAACTGACGAATAAGATTCAGAGCGGCATCGAGATGCAGATGCGTCGGGTGAGGCTTGTGGCGCAGAGTATTCAGCACCAGTACATCAAGGTCTCGCAATTGCTCGCGACTGGCAGCCGGGATTGACGAAACGTCTGTGCAGAACGCCACATTGCCGATACGAAAGCCCAGAATTGGCAGTTCACCGTGCTTCAAACGGATTGTACGAATATCGAGTCCCAACAGCGAAAAATTCTGCCCCTCCGTAATTCGTTCGAACCTTAGCCGAGGTGCCGCGTACTTGTGTGCATGCGTTGACGGATCAGAAAACGCATAGGAAAAGGTCTGCCGAATTTGTTCTTCGACAACTAATTCACAATACAACGGAACAGAATCATCCAACTGAAAGCCAAAGATCCTCAGGTCGTCAATGCCCATGATGTGATCGGCATGACTATGAGTAAAGATGGCCGCTCGAATCAGGGTCGCTCGTTCTCGAACCAGCTGCAACCGCAGTTCCGGCCCGGCATCGATAATCATTTCTCCCTGCGGTGCTCTGATCAGAACACCGGATCGCATACGACGATTGCGTGGATTGTCTGAAACGCAGACTGAACAACGGCAACCAACGACCGGAACTCCGATACTTGTCCCGGTCCCCATAATGACCATTTCAGCCAGTACTTCTGACTTCACAGTCTCTTCGCAATTCTGGGTCATGGAATGTCGCGCTAACTCGTTGAGTTCCTGATTTGGCAATTCCAATGGGAAATCAAGCAAGCGGAATTCCTCTCCCGGGCCGATCCGACCTTATCGGTCCAACAGCCACAAAACAAAGAACTCGCTCACGATTTCTTGCGTGGCAAGCTGCGAATCTCAGAATCACTGACGCGTGATCGGTTCAACGCGAGCACGACGACACCGGACGAATCGAGTAATTCCAGGCTCTGGCGGACTGTGAAAATTGGCTGGTCGTCAATTTGCACTTCGCGCTACGGAGTTTCGCAGTTTCGAATCAGAATTGAAGTAATCCGTGGAACTCAAAAACAAATCCCAGTGAATGATTCCCGCAGACGGACAATTATTTCCAGCGATGCGGCATCCTTCAGGCCGACTCATTTGCACGAGCACGTATCTGAACCGTTCGCCAGTCAAGAAGTGCGGGATCTGACGGCCTGATGCTTCCAGTCCTGCCTGGCCCCCTATGGTCCGACTCAACTGGCCTTTTCCAGCTCATTCCATCGGGCAAGCTTGTTTCGCAGAGTTCGCGCTGTTACGCCCAGCTCAGCGGCCGCTTCCGTCTTGTTCCCACGACATCGTTCGATGCGGGACAGAATCACAAATCGTTCAATGTCTTCCAGCGGCATATTCTGATATCCGCCTGGCAACTCCGCCGTTGCGATGGCAGAAGCGCTGGTCTGCGGAGCGATCCGAAGCTCTGAGCCGACTCCAAAATCCAGTCGGCAAATTGTACTGATCTCGGACTCGACACAGGCACGATGAATCACATTGCGAAGCTGTCGGACATTGCCCGACCATTCGAAATTCATCAGCGAAGGCATCAGCGCATCACTCACAGCAGTCACAGGAGTCTCATTTTCCTGACCGAACAACTTCAGAAAATGATTGACGAGCAAGGGGATATCTTCGGTTCGTTCGCGAAGCGGTGCCAATCGCAGCGAAAGGACATCCAGGCGATGAAAAAGATCTTCACGAAACCGTCCGGCTGCGACTTCTTTTCTGAGATCCCGGTTTGTCGCTGCGATGATCCGAGCATTCATCCGCTGAACTTCAGTACTGCCGACTCGCAGATACTCCTGAGCCTCCAGCACTCGCAGTAACTTAGCCTGTGTTGGCAGGGGCAGTTCTCCGATTTCGTCGAGAAACAATGTTCCATCACCGGCCGCGTGTAAGAATCCTTCATGCCTGCGCGACGCACCCGTGAACGCGCCCTGTTCGTGACCAAACAATTCGCTCTCTGCCAGCCCATCATGAAAGGCAGCGCAATTGACCCGGACGCAGGCACGTGACGCGCGCGGGCTGTTGTCATGCAGGTATTGAGCCAGCAACTCTTTCCCGGTTCCGCTTTCTCCGGAGATCAGCACTGTCCCGGACGAACGTGCAAAACGGCGGGCTCGTGCGAGTGTGTCATGCATCGAAGATGATTCAAAGATCAGCATGAGTATTCTGCATCAGATGGAGAGGAGTGAAGAGGATCAGACAGCAATTGTGAGGAGAGAAGGCGAGTCAGAGAGATCTCATGGACTTCTGATAAGCCACCTGCATATTTCGCTGGCGGGATTCTGCATCGATTTGAGGGATCAGTTCAGACCGAACATCTTCAAACGTGTGCTGCAGTTGATCGATACGACTGATAAGAGCTTTCAACAAAGCTTCATGACGTCCCAGAGTTGTCCGAAGGTCCGTGGTCAAAGTCCCTTTCCCCTGATTGAATCGTGAGTAAGCCGCGGACACTCGTTGTTGGGCAGCCACAACCAGTTCCAGCGATTTCTGAAGCTGACCGACGGCGTCCGGATTGCCCAGATTTCGCTGAGCCGCCGCCGTTTCGAGCCGCTCAATCATACCCACAGCCGCTTCAAAGACGACGCTCTGTTCCTTAACACAAGCCTGCAGTTCTCGTTCGGGCTCAGTCATGTTGCCAGAAGTATTCAGTCGAGAGTTTTGATTGTCTTTAATGTTCACCATGCTTTGGCTCCTTTTCCGCAGGTGCAAAATGCGTGATGCGTTGATTAGCAGGCTTCCCCGTGCGGGAAGATGTCTGGCTTGAAGACGAAGTCGCGGATGCGCCATGTGCGTCGTCGTTGTTGCTTCCTGATGGATGGGATCCTTTTCCGGACTTCGTTGAGCCGGATTTGGTTGAACCTGAACCAGATTTTTTTAAGCCGGATTGGCCGGTGACATTGCCTGATGAATCGCTGTCGCGTGGAACATCCACAAACGGACTTTGCAGGTTCTCCTCGGAATTCCCGACATCCTCTTCGAGCGAACTTTGAAGCTGGCGAATCTGCTCCAGCACATCGACCCACCAGCGAGACTGTTCACTCAGCCATCCTGCTTCCGGCTGATCTGCGATTCGCCGATAGCGATTTGAAGCCTCCGCGTTTCGTCCCATTCGACGAAGGCAGTTAGCCATCTGGTAGTCCGTCCAGATCTGCTGCTGCGCGGTCAACTCGGCCATCTCTGTCTGTTCATACATTTTCATCGCCAATTGGTATTCCCCAACCGCGTATAAGTTGTTGGCCAGTCCCAATCGATCGATTGGACCGTGGACTACAGCGTGTTCCGATGCAGCGTGAGGAGCATTCTCAGTCGCTGAATGTACGTGAGTCCCGGATTCACCATGCAAGTTATTCGTCTGATGGCCGTCTTCGCTGGCTGACGGCTCACCCGCGTTGAGATCAGCCTCATGTCCTCCATTCTCAGGGCCATGCGGTGCTGCCGGATGTTCCGTGACCGCATCTGCCGAATCACTTTGTCCAGAAGCATCATGCAGCGCTG
>CAMAXD010000119.1 GCA_945861975.1 Candidatus Kuenenia stuttgartensis
AAAGACGTCTACAGCGGCCCATTTACTCATCGTGCCCCGGATCTGATTGTGATGCCGGCGAAAGACGTCGCTCTGTCCGGCCGCATGAATTTATCGGCTCTGATCGAACCAACAGCAATCAACGGCAAACACACCTATGAAGAATCTTCGTTCTTTGTCCGAGGTCAAAACCTTGGTGAGATCCCTAAAGACATGAAAGTAGAAAACGTGTTGGGTGTCATTCAGCCAACATCACAGCAGATGAAACGAGCCGCGTAAGAAACGCAGGATTTACCACAGAGGTCACAGAGGTCACAGAGAGCACAGAGGTAAAGCGAAGAGGTGAATGGGCCTATGGAACTCAATCTTGTGACTGGCCACATCGTTGATTCTGCCATGAGGGTTCATTCAGAACTTGGGCCGGGTCTTCTGGAGTCTGCTTATGAAGCGTGCATGATTCATGAACTACAAACGAGAGCTGTTCGAGTTCGTAATCAGGTTGAGCAGCCTATTCTGTACAACGGATGTCTGATTGATGTCGGATATCGACTCGATTTGCTCGTAGAGGAAATCGTCATCGTAGAACTAAAATCGGTCGATGTATTGGCCCCGATCCACAAAGCTCAACTATTGTCTTACTTGCGATTGAGCAAGAAGAAGATTGGACTTCTGCTGAATTTCAATGTCGAACGAATGAAAGAGGGAATCATCCGACTCGCCAACTAGTCTCGTCATCCTCTGCGACTCTCCTCTGTGCTCTCCGTGACCTCTGTGGTCAAAACTCTGTCTTCAAATGCCCTGTCCTCATCGATGGCCTCTACCATGAACTCCTGTCACAACGCAAATCATACCTGCTGGAGTTGTCCGGCAGTGGAGTTTAAGGGGCATGTGGATTTTCGTGCGTGTGGCCAGGCAGCGTTTCGCAAGGCGGCTCAGGGGCAGTTGGTTGTCGAATGCAAACGACGTCCGGAGATTGGCTACTTCGATCCGATGTCGATTACCTATGAATCCTGCCCGGAATGGAAGAAGACCGACATTGGTTATCTGCTCAAGGGGATGCGAGTTCTGATCCTCGGCATGGATGGATATCTCGGCTGGCCACTGGCTCTGAAACTGGCAAAACTGGGCTGCAAGGTTTTCGGCATCGACAACATGCTGCGTCGCAAATTAGTTGCGGAACGAGGCGCCCAGTCTGCCACTCCAATTCAATCAATGGCTGACCGTGTCGCCGCTGCCAGGGAACACCTTGGTGTCGAAATTGACTTCCGTGAAGTCGACCTGATGGATCGAACGGCTCTGTTTGCTTACATCAAAGAGGTTCAGCCGGAATCCATTGTTCAGTTCGCCGAAATCCCCAGTGCACCGTACAGCATGGCCGACGTGGAGAAGGCCGTTCACACGATTCAGAACAACGTCGTGGGAACTTTGGGATTGCTGTTCGGGGTCCGTGATCATGCTCCGGATGCCTCAATCATCAAGCTTGGCACGATGGGCGAATATGGCAGTCCATTGACGGGGCGACCACTGTTCGAAGGCTTGTTCCCGGGTGACGCGGTCCTTCAATATCAGGGGCGGGAATGGAGTCTTGGCGGGGAATTGACACCTCGAGATCCCGTCAGCTTTTATCACGTGAGCAAAGTTCAGGGCACTTTCAGCGTCTATGAAGCCTGCAAGTACTGGTGGCTGCGCAGTTACGACGTGATGCAGGGAGTGATCTACGGTAATTACTCCGATGAACTCCAGGCTCATCCCGATTTGAATACTCGTTTCGATATTGATGAATGGTGGGGCACGGTCGTCAATCGCTTTGTTGCTCAGGCAGTCATTGGCATGCCGCTGACAATTTATGGCAGCGGAAATCAACTGCGAGGGTACATCACATTGCGCGACGCTATGCAGTGTATTACTCGCCTTATCGCCGCACCGCCGGAGCCGGGGCAGTATGACGTTGTCAATCAGGTGACCGATGTCTTCAGCGTGTTACAGATTGCAAAAATGGTTGCATCAATCGGTCGCGAGTTCGGACTCGAAGTCGAAGTGCAGAGAATTGAAAATCCTCGCGTCGAAGCGGAAGAACATCCTTACGAAGTGATCCACGAGAAGCTCCGCGACCGCTTCGGATTCGCCTCAGAGTCTGGTTTCGCCGACGAGGTCCGACATTTATTCCGAGTACTCACGCAGCCAGAAAATCGAGAGCGAATTATCGAGATGCGAGACACGCTATTCCCGAAAACGAAATGGTCCGGAGAGCACGGCAAGCTGGAGGTATTAGAGACATGGAAACCGGCTGAGTGATTACAGAATTGTGTTAATGGAATCACAAATTTTCATCACAGAGGTCACAGAGAACACAGAGGAAAGGCGTTGATAGAAAAGGAAGTCTTTGTTTAACGCAGAGTTCGCAGAGGTACTCAGAGGGAAGGGCGGAAACATTCGACCTAAACTCTCTGCGATCCCCTGCGGCCTCTGCGTTCAAACTCGGCAACAACATCTCTGCGATTCCCCTCTGTGCACTCCGTGACCTCTGTGGTAAACCCCGCGATTATCCGAACACTGCAAACTGAACACTGAAAACTCCCCTCCCATGGAACTTCGCGAAACTGATTTTGAAGAACTCGTCCTGGATTCCGACCGGCCGGTACTGGTGGATTTCTGGGCCTCGTGGTGTCCGCCGTGCAAGATGATGCAGCCGGTGATTGAGAGACTGTCGGTCAAAGTCAGTGACTGGGCCGATGTTTACTCGGTCAACATTGACCGCAATCCGTCCCTGGCCAGCCAATATCAAATCAGCGGTGTTCCGACATTTGTCGCATTCGCTGGCGGCGAACCGGTCGACCGCAAGACGGGCGCGCTGACTGAGAATCAACTGACCGCATTGTTGAAGAAAGCCCTGGAAGCGTTACCGATGGAGGATGAGGAAGGCGATGAGTTTGAATGCATCTCTGAGGTCCTCGAACCATCATGCGATTCAGGCCCGAATGGGCCGATACAACCTCTGCCGGTGGCGTCAGTCACCGATTTGAGCCAAGTGAAGTATCAAAGTCCTGAAGGGGCGACACAAGATGCCACAGCAATGTGTCGGGCCTTCAGCCCTTCAAATCCAGTCAATATCCAACCGGGGCCTAACGGCCCCGGCAAAAGTTATGTCAGCCCATTCGGGCCTGAAACACAGAAAACTCAACCAACTCGATTAGACAGTCAGGATTTGATCACGATCGTTTCGGGCCTGCCAAGGTCAGGCACATCACTGATGATGCGGATGCTGAATGTCGGTGGAATCCCGGCACTCTGTGATGAACATCGCACACCCGACGCTGACAATCCAAACGGCTATTACGAATTCGAAAGCGTTAAGAGCATTCAGAACTACAGCGAATGGATTGATCGAGCCGTCGGTCATTCGGTCAAGATGGTCTACACCCTGCTGGAGCATCTTCCGACAGATCGCGAGTATCGCGTCGTCTTCATGCGAAGGCACATCGATGAAATTATTCAATCTCAGCGAGCCATGCTGTCGCGCAACGGGATCAAAACGGAAATCCCCGATGAAGAGATCAAAGAGCTGTTCGAGCGAGTCCTGCGGCAGTTCTATTCGTGGTTGCCATCACAGACTCATCTCAAACTGATCAATGTGAGTTACAACGAATTGCTGTCACGACCGGCTTCGACAATTTCGCAGATCAATCGACATCTGGGGCACGGTCTGGATACGCAGGCAATGACTCAGGTGATTGACCACAGTCTCTATCGTAACCGAGCGGCATGACATAGGAATCGCAGGGACTTACCACAGAGAACACAGAGAACACAGAGGAGAATTGCAGAGGGAGTGGGAATCACTTTTGAACGCAGAGTTCGCAGAGGAACGCAAAGGGAAACAAGGGAATATTATCGCCCTCTACTCAGCGTACCTCAGCGACCTCTGCGTTCAAACTCTATTCACGTTCTCTGCGATTTCCCTCCGTGCACACTGTGACTTCTGTGGTAAACCCTGCGATTTACTGAACACCGAAAACCTCAAACCGAAGACCTTCCCCCCATGACCTTCTTCACCTCCAAAACCATACTTGTAACGGGCGGCTGCGGAACGGTCGGGCGCGAAATAGTGCGGCAGTTGCTGGCTCACGAGCCGAAAGAGATTCGAGTCGTCGATACGAACGAATCGGAGATCTTCTTTCTTGAACAGGAGCTGCAGGACTATCGTCGCAAGCATCCAAAAAGTGATGTGGCCAGTCTTTGCCAGATCGGCGATATTCGCGATGCCGACAAGCTGCAACTGATGTGCAGCGGAGTAGATATCGTGCTGCACACGGCCGCTCTGAAACACGTCATTTTGTGTGAGCGTGCTCCGTTTGATGCCGTGCAGACCAACATCATGGGAGTCAAGAACGTCATTCAGGCGGCTTTAGCGAATGATGTCGAACGTGTGATCTTCACCAGTTCCGACAAGGCCGTAAATCCCACCAACGTGATGGGGACCTCCAAACTAATGGGCGAGCGACTCATCACCGCCGCGAACAGCCTGAAGATGGGACGACGCACCATTTTCAGTTCGACTCGATTTGGAAACGTACTCGGCTCACGAGGTTCGGTGATCCCGATCTTTGCGCGACAGATCGATCAGGGCGGACCTGTGACTCTCACTGATCGTCGGATGACTCGCTTCATCATGACGCTGGAAGAAAGCTGTCGGCTGGTTTTGGCGGCCGCTGAGAAAGCTCGTGGCGGCGAAGTCTTCGTCACCAAAATGCCGGTCATCCGCATCGCAGATCTGGCGCAGGTGATGATTGAGGAACTGGCACCGCAACAGGGCATTGCTCCTGAAGACATGGAAGTCACGGAGATTGGATCGAAGCCGGGCGAAAAACTCTACGAAGAACTAATGAGCGATGAGGAGACTCGGCGCACCATCGAGCTGGAAGAAATGTTTGCAGTGCTGCCCGCGTTTCGCAGCGTCTATGAAGATATCGCGTATGACTATCCCGATCTGATCAATGCCATCGTAACGGATCCGTATGTCAGCACAGAAGACAATGCCATGTCGATCACGGAATTGCGTGAATTCTGCGATCGCCATTCGATTCTCGGTGAATACAGTCGCGCCACAATTCCGTTCCGACCTGCTGTCCGAAAGCGTGCTGCATAGTGAGATGGAAACCTTCAGCATGGATCTCCGACACCCTTAACGCACTGTTGGTGCGCGCGGTGGGGATCGTGCTTGTTTTTGTTTCCACGATGGTCCTTGCCGGAATTCTGGGCCCGGCCGAATACGGCACCTACAGCACGGCTTTGGGATTGGCAATGCTGCTGGCCACGTTGGCTCCGCTGGGGACAGATCGGATTCTTTCGCAGACTCTGGCCTGCAGAATTAAAGAGGATTCACCAGAACATAACGAACCAGGAAATAGCGACTCAGCAAAAGCAATCGCCGTTGCTTACCAATGCACGATCATATCGATGGGGTTCCTGCTGACGCTGCTGATAGCGTTTGCGGTGCTGAGTTCGCTCGCGGGAATGTCGTCCGCCTGGACTGCAACAACTCTGTCAGCCGCGATCATCCTCGTGCCGCTGACCTTAAGTTATCTTCGGCAATGGACGGCCATGCCGATCATCGGGACATCCAGAGCGATGTTGGCCGAGCAGACTCTGTTGCCCGCAGCCGTGATTTCGGTCGTGCTGATCTCAAACATTTTCGGCTGGAAATTCTCAGCGTTAAGCATGGCAGCGATTTACGCCACGGGATCCGGATTAATCTTTGCCGGATCAATTTCGTTTGGTCGACTGCGTGATCTGCATCTGACAGCATTGAAATTAGCATCCGGCATCAGTCGCGATGATGTCTTCACTATGCTCCGCCGAGGATTACCGTTGGTCGCCGTTTCGATCGGCGCTGTGGCGTCTCAGTCAACTCTGCCGATGGCGATCGCTGCGGGGTGTGGTTTTGAGAACGCTGCCTGTTTCGCATTGGCGATTCCCTATGCCACTCTGCCAGCAGTGCCACTGGGAGTCCTGGGGCTGAGCCTGATTCCTCGATGTGCCCGACTGTATGCCCGCGGCGAAATTTCCGAGGCGAATCATTGTGTTCGCAGTGCAGCCACCTTAACGTTCTGGTCCGCATTTGTGGTCGCAGCGGGGGTTTGGCTGATGTCACCACAGTTGATTCATGTTCTCGGGCCGCAATACCAGGCGGTTGTCCATGTGATGCCTGTTCTGTTGATCGCAACGCTGATCGACTGTCTCACTGGCCCGACTGTTCCGGTCATGCAAACAATGGGACTACAGCACTTCTACGCTTGCGCCTTCATAGGGCACTGGCCCCTTCAGCTAATTCTTGTCGTCATCCTCGGCGGGTTCTGGGGGCTGACGGGAGCTGCCGCTGGTTATCTTGTTTCACGAAGTCTCTGGAATCTCCTGGTCGTGATCCAGATCTATCGATCGCCGGGACTGCTGATGCTTCCCTATCTGAACCCCTTGCAAGCGTCCGTAACAAATCATAGTTCATTGCTGTCGGACTTATCAGCAGTAGCGGCGAAAGCGAGGACCGCATGACTCCGAACGCTACTGCAGAACGTTCTCTATCAACCTCGATCGCGGCGATTGTTGCGGCCCTGATTACAACCGGCATGACATCCGCCTACTCGCACACAGCAACGCTTCTGGGAGGCAGTGTCGCATCGCTGATGCTTGCGGGCTGCGCCATCCTGAGCCCTCATGCTCGCGCGTATTTGTTCTTCTTGTTTGGTGCGATTGCATTGATGGTTTTGGCTCTGGTTTCCGCAGAAGTCAACACCGCAGAAATCTCCAGTACGATTCACGTGCTCTCCTGTTACGCAGCTTTGGGGGCTTTGGCGTTCTCTTCCACAGATGTCTCATCGTTCTGTCGACAGTTAATTCTTGGGACGAATCTGATTCTGACTTACTGGATTCTGTATCAGGCTTATCACCTGAGCGCTTTGGAAGCCTGGTTGATATCGAATCCATCAGGAGCTGGAAACCTAATGGCTGCTCAGATCAATATGACACTGCCGTTGATACTCTCAAAATTTGATGCAGCAAAAGGTGTGGGACGACTTCCATGGCTGATACTTTTGCCTCTGAATTGTCTGGCCGTATTCCTTGTGATGTCTCGCAACGGCATCGGCGCCATGTTGATCGTGTTGACACTTTATATTCTGTTCAACCACAAGCGGCTGGCGGTGCTGTTCATCACTGGCATCGCTTCGACGTATTACTTTTGGGACAATATTCTCCAAACGCCTTTTGTGCATCAGTTGCTTGTCAAAATGCGGCTCGTGGGATTCGTTCCGGCAGCACCTCGATCCTTGATCTGGAAGATCGCGTGGCATCACACAACAGCGCATCCGATGCTTGGCGTTGGTCCGGGGAAACCCCAGAAATTCCTCGCGGTTATGGACATTAATCACGCTCACAACAACTTCCTTCAGGTTGCATTTGAATCTGGCTTTCCTGCCGCCTTCATCTTCACCGTAATGATGATTTTGTTGCTGTGGTTGCCAGTTCGAGCAGTCTTTCAACGCCGTGAACAATTCGTGCCGACAATTCCGATCGTGGCCTATATCATTTTTTCGTGGACCGGTGGGCCTCTTGCGTTTCCCGGAGCAACGTTACTATTGGCGGCCTGTGTCAATGAAGCGCGCTCGGCAGTTTTCTGTGGAGTAAAGGCGGGAGCGGCACAAAGACTTTTGACGAATCAATTGCCTCGAGTTCGACTTCCAACTCCAGCCGCGTCGACACTTCTTCCCGCAACTTCGCGAACTCAACAGCTGCGATAGGCCAGTCGATTTTCTGACCCCGAATTTTCAGCCAACAGGTCCATATTGATCAAGCCCTTTCCATCCGACTTCGAAGCTGCCACCACGGATTACGTGCTGTGCCTCACCGGTATGCGCGGAATCAATAAGCGGATGACACTGTTTGTCGAAGGCGTGCTGTCGATGAACGTTGGAGTTCGTATTGTATCGTTGCCGCGAGCATCGTGGCAGCTCGATAAATCGGAGCATCCACTCCCCGTTACGCGGAGAGGATACCTGACACTGGATGTGAAAGATCTTACACAGGCGAAACTGCGGGCCGTGATGTGCTTTCACTGGGCGATGTTGCCGATTGCCATCTTCATGGCTGCGATCCAGCGAGTTCCCGTGCTCTACGATGAGCATGACCATTACGAACTGAACACAACGGAGAGCGGAGGCTCATCTGTTCGACGGCGGCTCAGCGGTCTGCTGGTTGGCTGCATTCATCGGATGTGTCTACGTTTTGTTACTGTGGTCACCTGCATTCATATGAACCAGGCCACGTTGAAACGTCACCTGCAACGCTGGCAGTCGGCAGTCGTCGAGATTCACAATTATCCAACTGTGGACTGGCGTATTATGTCTGACAATCAGCGGACGGACGAAAAGCTGTGTTTCGTTTATATCGGCGGAGTGTTCGAAGAAAAAGGCCCGGGGGTTGCCGCGAGAGCGTTCCAGCAACTGAGTTCGGATCATCAACAACATGCAGAACTTCATATCTTCGGAGACGGAGATCGCGTGCTGCTCGAACAGCTACGACGTACCTCTGGCGTCGTGGTTCATCACAGTGTGACGCCAGCTGAATTTCGATCCTTCGCGGCGCAGCATCGATGCTGCGGATTGGCTTTGCTGGCGGATACGCCACGCTATCGTCTTGTCGGAACGAACTGCACCAAGCTGTATGAATATTTGGCTCTCGGGATGCCCGTGATCGCGACGCGTATCGGCGAATTTGAGTCGTTCATCAGCAACAATCAGGTTGGACTTTTGGTAGACGGCCTCTATAACGAGCACCAACTGGCCACGGCAATGGCGAAGATGCTCGATAGTCCCGGTCTCTACGAAGAGATGTCAAATAATGCCAGTATCCTGATGCAGCATGACGACATGACATGGGAACACGAGTGGCAGAAGATTGAGTCTTGCAAGGTCTTCCGATCATTGCGACGAGCAGCCTGATGAACTCGGGAGAGCGATCCATGAGCAAACCTCCTGTCCCCATTTTTATTCTGGGCAGCGGTCGGTCTGGAACGACAGTGACGGCCTCATTGATCAATCGACTGCCTGGCGTGCATATCGCGAAAGAGACAGGATTTATTGCCCAGAGTGTGGACCTGTTGCGTGATATCGCCAACCCGAAATCGCGACAACAATTAATCGAAGTTGTTAACTCGTGGCTGGTTACAGAGAAGTGGTCGGGGCGAGCCAGCGAAGAGGGGTTTGCAGAATTCTGCCATCGACATCAAATCCATGGCGCATCGGCGTTCATTCATTACGTCTGGCAGATTGACTCGCCGATTCCGTGGGAACAACTGAGTATCATTGGCGACAATACACCTCTTTATGTCCTGTCGATTCCGTGGCTGCTTGAACTTTTTCCCGGCGCGCGATTTGTGCATATGGTCCGCGACCCGAGAGATGTTGTGTGTTCGGTATTGTCGATGCGTTTCGGAGCAGACGATCCGGTTGTGGCCGCCATGGAATGGCATCATGCGCTGGGATGCTGGCTGATGGCAGAACGCATGATACCGCCGGAGAATCGGATTGAGATTCGGTACGAAGATCTTTGTCGGTCTGCGGAGCCCACGCTTAGAAAACTCGTTCACTGGCTGGGGGCTGACGAGACGCCATTGGGCATGGAATCCACACTGAAACTCGAAGGCCACGCTGGAGGCGGAACATTTCAGAGCGTGGCCACTCTGGCACATCATCAGCGGTTGCAGGAACCCTTGAATGCTGGACGCATTGGACGATATCGCACGGAACTCAGCGAGAAAGACATCGCCCGAATTGAGGCAGTGGCACAAAACGGAATGCTGGCCTGCGGATACCAACCCGCCGCATGGCAAGTCAGTCCTCACGCGACCGAAGACCGAATCTCGCAGGTTCAGGCGATGATTCGAAATCTTATGAAACGCGGGATTCGACGGCTGACGAGATGACCCCTGGATCATGGCCACGACCAGGCACCAATCTGACAGAGCCTATTTCTTCTTCTCTTCAACCGCTTTTGAACTCAGCGGAACGGCAATCAAGAGTTGATCAAAACCATCCTGATCTTCATGCGGGCGCACTCGAGCATACCATGCAGACCATGAGTTGATCGCCTTTTGACGCCATTCATTCACGATCTTTACCTTCTGTTCATCGG
The DNA here is from genome assembly GCA_945861975.1 of Candidatus Kuenenia stuttgartensis. Taxonomy (GTDB): domain Bacteria; phylum Planctomycetota; class Planctomycetia; order Planctomycetales; family Planctomycetaceae; genus SXXK01. The sequence goes on from CAMAXD010000119.1 coordinate 10,165, forward strand.
TCGGGTTTTCAATTCCGTCAAGCGGGTTCAGAGTTTCCCCGAACCCGTTTGGCTTGCGTGCGATAAACCTCAGAGCGGCAATGGCCTCAACATTGACATCCACGGAAGGATCACGAATTCCATCCAGCATGAATGGAACAAGTTTGAATTCGCCGGTCCGTCCCAGAGCCCAGCATGCGGATTTGCGAACATCGGCGTTTGGATGCTTCATCAGACTTTTAAGTTTGTCCGCCTGCCCCACCAATTCTTCGGGATCATCAATCGAGATCACACTGCGCACGATTTCATCGGCGACTTCGATTGGGGCATCATCGACCTTGGTGAGATCGAGATTTTCCATATCCGCGATCAGCAGATCGAGTTCTGTTGGCTCGCGTTTGACTTCTTTATCCCCAAACGGATTGCCCCGTTTCCCCTGCTGACGACCAACACCGAATTGTTTATCGATGATTTGCTGGGTCGACCTCATATAAAAGAGCAACGCGAAGCTCGTTCCGACTACCGGTCCAGTATGAGTCGGGAAACTGCCATCCTGCTGCTGAAGTTGCAGCAATCCATCGCCATAAACGACATACCAGTCGGCCCCATCCATGGTACCGAGTTCACTGATTGCCGCAGCACGCTCGATACAGTAGTAAAAATACAGATTGTGCTCTACCTTGCTGATGGGCGTAAAATGAGCTTGAATCCAGCTGAATGATCGATCGACTCGAGTATCAAGTGCCCCAACGGAATTCTGAGCCTGATAGCCTTTAAATGCGCCAAACACAACGTCTTCGTCATCCAGTTCAACCTTTGTCAGCGCGCCACCGAAAAGAGTGTCGTCTTCCTTCTTCGCGGGTTCCGGAGGTTTCTTCGGTCCGTGAAGAAGAATTCGGACGACTCCCAAGCTGCCAGCACCCGCCATCGTCATATTATGGGTCGAATTCCCTGCGCCGGGTCCAGCCGTTGTACCAGGACGGTACCCCCATCCACCATCGCCGTTTCCACGTTTCATGAGGAAGTCGCCGGCTCGATCCACGATAGCGGGCGTAACTTCGCAACCGGCACGCTGGCAGGCCCATAATGCAAGAATGCCGTATTGAGACATACTGACGTCACCGGGCTGCTGCGGTCCATCGCTCCAGGATCCATCGGCACGCTGAACGCTCTGTACATAATTCGCAATGGCCTGCAAATTTGGCTTATATGTTTCAGTATCAACGTCTGAAAGCAGCATGGCATCGACGCCAGCCCCGTAGATGTGATCGTAGGCACTGATCGGCCGATATACGCCCGTCCCACTGCGAGCCGCGGCCGTTTCAACGGCGTGTGCAACGAAAGGATCATCCTTCGGGATCCCACATTTAATCATGGCGTAAGCCGCTAGTATCTGCTCGCCGCCGTGAGGTTCCTGTTTTTCAACAGCGGCGTGCAGATAGCTCAATGCTTTATCCACCGCAGCATCAAATTGAGGTACGTTGGTGCTCTTCCTGGGACCATCGAAAGCATGGGAAGATTGAACTTCCAGCATTACAACAATCGCTGCCAGAATCAGACTGAGCCTCATGAAACACTCCTGAAAATTCAGCTTTCATAGAGACAGAAAGCCGTAATTTTGATAATAGCACTGGATCAAATTGATGTCAAAGTGTGGATCGCTGCATATTGCAGTCATGCCGAAAGCAAAGTCACCTGAGAATGTTGATGCAAGACGCGAAAGTAGGGGCTGTTCTGGTAACAGGCGGTGCGGGATTCCTGGGGGCTCACCTTACGGCAAGCCTGCTGAAAGATCCTGAATTCCGCACGGTCATTATTGTAGTCCTGGATGATCTTTCGGGAGGATTTCCCGACAACGTCCCTGTGTCCGAGCGTGTTCATTTTCATCAGGGAAGCGTTTGCGATCACGTTCTCATTGAGAAACTGTTTCAAAAATATCGTTTCGAATTTGTTTATCATCTCGCCGCCTATGCGGCAGAGGGTCTAAGCCATTTCATCCGGCGATTCAATTACACAAATAACCTTATCGGAAGCATCAATATCATCAATGCCTCGGTGCGCTACAAAGCGAGGCATCTGGTTTTCACAAGTTCAATTGCCGTCTACGGAAGTGGCCAGGTTCCATTGCTGGAATCGACTCAGCCACAGCCCGAAGATCCCTACGGAATTTCGAAGTATGCAGTCGAACTGGACCTGAAGGCGGCTCATGAACAATTCGGGCTGAACTACACAGTCTTTCGCCCGCACAACGTCTACGGTGAACTCCAGAATATCGGGGATCGTTACCGAAACGTCGTGGGGATCTTTATGAATCGACTCCTGCAGCACCAGGCGTTACCAGTATTTGGCGACGGATTGCAACAGCGTGCATTTTCGTATGTCGGCGATTTGATGGCTCCGATGCTCCGAGCCCCGTTTATCGATGCCGCAAACGGAGGCGTATTCAACATCGGTTCGACAACGCCGACAACAGTCCTTGATCTGGCGATCGCCGTTTGCCATGAGTTTCAGATTGCCCCGGATATTCAATTTCTGCCGGCTCGGAATGAAGTCAAACTCGCATGGGCTGACCATAGTCTCTGTGACGATGTCTTCGGGCCTCAACAGGAAACGACACTGACTGAAGGACTTCATCGAATGGCGCAATGGGTGCGGAGTATTGGACCACGTGCGAGCAAGTCTTTTGACGACATCGAGATCTCTGAAGGGCTGCCAGCTTCATGGACTGAACGCTGAGATCTCTCAGCACCCCTGGGGTACGAGATTCTCGGATTTATCACCGATCGCGCAGCCAGAAAAGAGCGTTTTCGACAATTTTTCAACGTTGAAAATGGTGCACGATACAGCAATAGAGCTTCAGGCCGTAATCTCCAGCAGAGCTCTCAACAGGATGGGATAATTTGCCTGAATTGAATACTTCTGTTCGACAGTTTGACGTCCCCGCTCGCCCATTTCACGCCTCAACTGTGCATTCGTGGCCAGTTGACGAAGTGCATGTAACCATTCGTCGGTTGTCTGCGCGGCAAAGCCATTTCTGTTGCCGTCGAGAATTTCAGCGTTGACTCCCACAGGCGCAGCGATTCCCGGTACCGCAACTGCAAGGTACTGAATCAGCTTGAGACCGCATTTATAGATGTCCCATTCCTGATTGGAAAACAGTGGCATCAATCCAACGTCAAATTGCTGGATTTGCCGAACTTCGTGCTTGGGCTGCCATGGTTCGTGCATGACATTGACGCCTCTAAGATCAACCCCCTGCAGCTCACGAATGTCGGGGACAACAATCCTGAGTTCAAACCGGGCCTCTTTCGAAAAGGCTCGCAATGCCTCCGCAGCGACTGATAAGTACTTTAAGTTGCCGGAGGTTCCCATCCAGCCTATTACCGGTATGTCGCTCACCGAATTTTGAAAGGACCGCGCCGTATATTCATCCATGTCCACGCAGGTCGGAACATGACAAATCCTTTTATTCAGCGAACGAACTTTGTCTTCCAGAAAGTGATTTCCGCAAATCACAAGATCGGCCATTTGCATGAGTCGATCAAATTTCTCGGGGTACCTTAGAAAAATGGCATCGTCCAGATCGATCACCAGTCGACGACATGATTCGCGAAATCGCTGCTCCATGGTGGTGGAGGCATCATCAAAGATTTCCCGATCAATGAACACCACATCGAATGTTTGCAATTTCGTTCTTAACCAGTGCCACCAGCGCACTCCACGTTTCAGCAACTGACTCGGTCGAAACCCCATCCACGGAAAGTAGTCATACTTCTGGGGGAAACTGTTCGCGAGCACAACATGATGCCCGTCTCCTCGAAACAACCGCACATAAGGTAATATTCGAAATCGAGCGGCAGGGGTATGTGCTCCCGAAGAGAGAAACAGAATCTTCATGCTCGGCATCCACAACTTAAGGCATCGAAACAAGCAATCGCCATGTTTACTCTTCCGGCCTAACAGCGGTTATTGTAAGGCGTCCGCCCTGTTTCAACAGGGCCAATAAATGTGCCAACGGAGCAAGCAGAAGCTTCACGACAATGGTGGGCTGGTGTGGATAACTAAATAACCATCGCCCAATTCGGCTCTGCGGCCAGCGGGAGAGGATCATGAGAGCAACACTGCCAACGACGTTCGATAAATTTCGCTGGTGGGTAATCGTGATGTCAGTGAAACCACTTTCCTCAAGCAATTTTCGAATCGATAACGGAGTGAAATGATGCAGATGTCTGGGAAGTTCAAGAACAAACCAGTTGCGTCCGAAGAATGCGGCCTCCCAACATCCAGCATTTGGTATGCTGAATAAAAACCGGCCGCCTGGTTTGAGAAGCGAATGAATGCGTTTGAGTGTGCCCCGAGGATCTGGCACATGCTCTATGACCATCCACGCAGCGGCCAGATTGAATGACTCCGGATTGAGAGTGCAGGTTTCCAGAATCCCACACTGCACATCAAGACCGGCATTCTTTGCAACCGTAGCGGGCCCCACTCCCGGCTCTATCCCCCTGG
>CAMAXD010000120.1 GCA_945861975.1 Candidatus Kuenenia stuttgartensis
ACACCAAACAGAGGAACGATCTCGAGCCAATTCCCGGGCCGCGACTGTACGGACCACGCCCCTACTTCTTCTTGCGTTCGATCTTGCCGAACATGTGGCCGCCCACCGGGCCGTGCTGCCAGGTTCCCGCGTAGCGATCTTCATAAAAAAGCACTCTGGCCGAAAAGCCTTCACCGAGTCCTGGCAGGCTGGCATTTGTCAGCGTGACCATCGGCGTGTCCCCCGCCCATTCCATCGGAACAGTGATCGGCAGTTTGGTGTCCAGTTTGCCATACTTGACGCGAGCGGTGAAGATCCAGAGATTGTCACTGGCCCTGGCAACGCTTTCAATTTCGTAACGCTCGGCCTTAAGAGGTTCGCTGTCTTCCTTGCCGTCGACAGTGAAGGATCCAACGAGCACACAGTTCTCCATAGACTTTGAAAACGCTTCTTCGCGGGCCTCGACTTTGGATTCATCGCTGCCGTGAAGCAGGGACGAGGGCACAAGGCAGCAGGCAGCAAAGGTGAAGACCAACAAGGAACCGGCTGTAAGCTTTTTCATCGATTATCTCCAGGAGATGAACTGGTTTGCGCTGAACAATTGACGAGTGCAATCCAACTTGTTTGACTTCCTCACATCATAAGCGGTTCTCGTTGAGTCGTACATGGTTGAGACGATTAGTGCTATCGTGAGGTCAATGCACCTCGTTGTTCATGAGTAAAAAGCGAGTATTCACAATGCAAATTGCGGTCACCGACTACACCTTTCCCGATCTGGGTCTCGAGGAATCTCTGATTACTGCAGCTGGCTTCCAGTTGAATGCGTGGAAGGAAAAGAAGTCGGCGGCTGAGTTGCCGGCTCTTGTTTCCGAGGCGGATGCAGTCATCACGCAGTTTGCTCCCGTGAATGCTGACGTCATTCGATCGATGAAACGGGCTAAAGTCATTGTTCGCTACGGAATTGGCGTCGACAATGTTGATCTGGCCGTTGCAAAGGAATGCGGGATTCCTGTTTGTAATGTTCCGGATTACTGCATCGACGAAGTCGCCGATCATACGCTCGCCTTTCTGCTCGGGACGACTCGTCAGGTAGCCACCAGTTCCAACTTCGTCAAAGGCGGACGCTGGGGATTGGCGACTCCCTTGGATCGCATTCAGGTGCTCAAGAACATGACCGTCGGAGTTGTGGGCTTCGGTCGAATCGGGCGAGAAGTGGTTTCACGATTGCGGGCTTTTAAGTGCCGAATCCTCGTGAGCGACCCAATCGCGGCTGCGGCCGACATTACTGCCGCCGGAGCTGTTCCGGTGAGTCTGAGCGACCTGCTGGCTCAGTCAGATGCGATTACGTTGCATTGCCCATCCACTGCGGAAACTCGCAGTATGCTCAACTCTGAATCCCTCGCACTCACCAAGCCGGGAGTCATCGTGATCAACCTGGCTCGTGGAGACTTGATCGATCCCGCCGCGCTAACGGCCAGTTTGCAGTCCGGACATGTTTCTGCTGCCGCACTTGACGTCTTTAATCCGGAACCGATCCCGGCTGATCATCCGATTCTGAAGATGGACAATGTCATCGTTGCGTCGCACATCGCTTCCGTCAGTGTCACGGCCGTTCGAAAGTTGCGAGAAACAGCCGCGAACCTGGCCATCATGGCCATTAAAGGTCAGCCGTTGCCAAACGTTGTGAATGGAGTAACAAAGGCACGGAGTTGATCGTCTTCTGGTCATACTCACTCCGGCCATCGACCCGTTCGGAATCGTCAGGCCGACAAGTTATTGGCGGAATCACGGGCTCTTGACGCGTAATCTTAAATCTTTCGAAATCCCGTGAGGCGCTCTGAGGGCATTTCACGCATCTCCTTGAGAAGTTCATTCTTTAAGGAGATCACCTATGTCCCCATCGCAAGATTCCGAGATCCCGGAGCCTGATTCCATGACCGTCGACCCTGCCAATCTGGGAAGTGTCGATCCGTTATCGGTCGAAGGCATCTTTCTCGTTGCGCTGAGCAAATCCGGCACGGAGCGGGAGGCTTTTCTCAGCGTGCAGTGTGTGGATTCTTCGCAAAGGCAGTGCCTATTGCGTGATTCGCACCCCGGTGGCAGAGAACGTCAAATACGTCACGATCGACGGCAAACGGGCGACACTCGAACCCGGCGGACCCGGGGAATGGAGAACAACGACGACTCAGGGAACACGCGAAATCTATGTTGCCTATGACAGCGACAGCGCATTGAGTCAGGAACGATTCTTCACCACCACAGCCAACATAGGGCCGGGACGAATAACCATCATCACAGCAGATCCTGTGATGGTGCGTTCGCTGACCCGACCGCCGGGCATTGAGGTGCCTCCTGCCATTCCAGACCTTGATAGTGCAGCGACATATTGAACATCAACGAATCGTTTATCAGAGCCACTTTTGATCTTACCCAGTAGACAGTTGGCAGGCACGAGCGAAAGATTTGTCATTGAACAGGCCCCCTGCTGGCTCGCCCAGCAGGAGCCAACGTTTTACTGTTAGCAAACGTCTTCCCCCGTCACCACCTCCCCGGTTGGCTTGTTCAACCGGAAGGGAAGTTTCAAGCTATGCCGACACCAATCTACACTTGAAACTTCGCTTCCTGCCGGTCGAGCCGGGCAGGGGAGTCCGGTTGCTTCGGGGTCGCTTTCTAACTTCAAAACTTGCGCTCATATCGGACGAGCCGACATGGGGCGTGGTTTTCCAGATGGGGCGGAGGTTAATCGGCCCCCTGCTGGCTTGCCCAGCAGGAGCCATCGTTTTACTGTTAGCAAACGGCTTTCCCCGTCACGCCTCCCCGGTTGGCTTGTCCAACCGGAAGGGAAGTTTCAAGCGATGCCAACACCTATTTACAACATCCATAATCTACAGCCTGCATTCCACCTTCGTTACACATGGACAGGGTGGCCGACGGATGGGACTCACTTTCCAGAACACCCCGACGAACCGTTCTTTCAGGAACTCGATAAGGCGTGGGCAATCGACTACCTAAAACGCATTTCCACTCGGTGGAGTGCTGACGAGGTTCAGCTTGCGTTTTCAACCACTCCGTCAGTCTCGCCAACGCTGTTCGTTGCTCGAGCCAAAGGTCGTCTGCAACATGCACTGCGGCTCGACGGAAATCCTGTGAAGTTCAGTCGCAAAGTTTCGTTTCGTTCCATTGGCGACAATCATACCGCTGACGTCGAAGGCTACATTGCTCAACAGGTCGATAAAGAGCAATTCGTGGATCCTCGATTTGCTGCGATGCTCAAGAGGTTTACAGTCATCAATGAGAGCGTCATGCTGGATCAGCCGAGCGAATCGAATAGCGGTCGATATTGGTACAACCTGCATGTTGTTCTGGTTGTTGCGGATCGTGCTCGATTTCGGAATGAAGCCGATTTCGAAAAGCTTGATCGAGCCCTGGCTGGAACGGCAGCTAAGCATGGTTATCAATTGGCCGTTCGCGCATGGATGCCCGATCATGTTCACATGGCTCTGCGAGGCAACATCACCGAAAGTCCTGAGGAGATCGCTTTGGCAATTATGAATAACACGGCCTATGCTATGGGTCAGAATGTGATTTGGCAGCGAGGCTTTTACGCGGGAACGTTTAGCGAATACGATGTTCGGGCCTTGCGTGGCCGAGTTTGAAACTTCGCTTCCTGCCGGTCGAGCCGGCGAGGGGAGTCAGGTTGCGTGGTTCGCTTTCTAACTTGAAAGCTTACGCTCATGTCGGGCAAGCCGACATGGGGCATGGCGCCAGAACGACAGCATTAATCAAAGGGTCCTCTTGAACTCTGAAGAACACTCCGCCGACCTTCCTGTCTCGCGCATCCTGAAACGCGTGTCTAAAGGCGAAGTTCGCGCGGCGGAGGAGTTGTTGCCGCTGGTGTATGAGGAGCTTCGGCGGCTGGCGGCGGCTCGCATGAAGAATGAAGCGACCGAACATACGCTGCAGCCCACGGCTCTTGTTCACGAAGCTTACCTGCGTCTGCTTCGTAGTGAGCCGCAGACGTGGGAGAATCGGCGACACTTTTTCTCGGCGGCTGCTGAGGCGATGCGAAGAATTCTGATCGAACATGCCCGCAGCCGTGATCGAATCAAACGCGGCGGCGTACTGCATCGTGAACCGCTCGCGGACATTGCCATCAGTCCGTCCGTTGATCTTTCAGAGATCATTGCGGTGCACGAAGTGCTCGAAGAGTTCGAACGCGAGATGCCGGACAAGGCAGAACTCGTCAAGCTGCGATACTTCGCGGGGCTGGATGAAGTCACAGCCGCAGAGACACTGGGGATCTCTCGCCCAACGGCATCGCGGTGGTGGACTTTCTCGCGTGCATGGCTGTTCCAGAAACTGTCGGAACAAAAAGCTAAAGAGTCAAACCAATAAAAAAAGCCCAGCTCGAAGATTTCGAGTCGGGCTTTCTTTTAATTCGACTTCATCCGTCACGCCAGACGTCGCACGAACGCGACGGCGAGCGGCATGATCAGTTGGCTTCTACAGGAACTTCGACTGGAACAATGTTGATGCGTCGGCCGTCGCGATCGAACAGGACCTTGCCGTCGATCAGCGCGAACAAAGTATAATCTTTTCCCATGCCGACGTTGCGACCTGGATGCCACTTTGTGCCGCACTGGCGAGCCAGGATGTTCCCGGCAATAACCGCTTCGCCACCAAACTTCTTGATCCCCAGTCGCTGTGCTGCTGAATCGCGTCCGTTGCGGCTGGATCCCTGACCCTTCTTATGAGCCATGACTAAATGCTCCTATTGTTCTAAGCGTGCCTGACATCGCAGGCTGTCAGCAAAATGACCGAGAATGTTTTCGTAAGGTCCGAAACGCAGCCCAATTCTTCAGGCCGAACATCGGAAAGGGCGCAGTTTGACGAATCCGCCCTGTTTTTCAAGAGTTCTCTTCAGTTTTCCGGCGATTGCTCGGTTTCTCGTCGAGCATTACGGAGAACAGTATCGAGATCTCGGATGTCCAGTTTCACATTTTTCGGCCGATAAGTCCACATCGGATACCGAATGTCGATTTTCTTGTCCCCGTCAACATCTTCGTCGTCGACCAACTTGAGTTCCTGTTCATCCTGCAGGAACTCGTCGCCAGGACGCTGAAACTTCTGGACGATCACCTTTTCTTCGATGGTGCGATCGTCTGCGGCTCCGGAAATGCGATACGCATTTGTAAATCCCGACATTGTGACCCGCAGAAAGTCGGCTTTAGGGTCGACATTTCGCCAGACTGCGACTCCGTAAAACGCCTTCAGCAGTGCATCCGGGTCGCTGGACGGAATGGGCTCACCAATCTCAGAAATTGCTTCAACGCTGTTCAGTAGCTTCAGATTTGATCCGCGACGGCCCATTTCTCTTGCAAAAACAGCGTTTTGAATCTCTACACTGAGTTCGTCGGTGTAAGTCTGTAGAACCTTGCCACCATTATCCTGTGTTTCCAGCATAAAACGAGGCATCTGCAGAGGCATCAGCGGCTCGGGGTCAAGCACGTTGGATGGATCAAGTTCGGGATCCGCCAGCTTCTTTTCCAGGCCAGCTCGGTCGCCACCAGCCAGTTCTGTGTAATCACGGCGAATCACTCGGTAAACCATATACCGGATCAGTTCTTTCTGAACATTTCCAGTCTTCGGGTCCGTCAGTTCCAGCCTCATCAAACGAATCGGCTTGTACTGCACTTCAGCAATCCACAGGTCTGGATAACCGGGCCCCAGAATGGGCTCGTCAGCTTTGCGTTCCTTGCTCGTTCCCAGCATTTCGTCGACCGTCACGGCGATCGAAGAAGTCCGGGAGAAGCCGTCCGTCAGGGGAGCTCGCACAACCTGAGCCTCTGCCGAGGCAAGACTTCCGAACACCGCTGCAATTGAAGCGGCTGCCATAAGTCGAAGTGATTTCATGCTTTGCGCCATTGGGCCAACCTTGAGTTGAATCCGGAAAACGAGCGAGCAGGCCGGATTCGAAATGCGACTGTCGACGACAGGCCGCGCGAATCGCCAGCGCTCGGGTTTCACGCAACACTTTGGTTGTTATCGGCGGGGATGTACATCAGTTTTTGCCTGCATCCGCCGATTTGTGCCAATTGTGGTCAGGCTGCGCGGACAGGCAAGTCCATCGCCCCAGGAATTCCTCACATGTCGATCCGTTTTGCTCGCTCTTCGATCTGTTCCAGGCTGAAAAACGCACCCTCGCCGGACCCGGGGCAGGTGTCGCAGATTTTATTCCACGATGACGGGCTTTCCAGATGCGAATTCCAGAACGGCCAGGTTCGACACTGGACCGGTCTGGCCTTGTAGACGGTACAATTTCTGGCCTTTGGGTCAAAAAACGTGCAATCGCCGTTCGCAAACTCAGTCAGTGAGACTCGACCGCGTACGATCCGGGTATGAAACAGGCGGATTTCTCCGATGGGCTTGTCGAGATACTCGGCAATCTCCAGCAGTTCGTCATCCGTTACCCAGACGACTCCCTCGGCACCTGTACAGCAGTCCCCACATTGAGTACACGTGAACTGCAGCCCATCTTTGAACCAAGGACCTGGGGTTTCGCCGGACACTGCGTTGCTTGATTCCGTCACTGGTGTTCCTCGAACTGCTTTCGCGATACGAACCTGAAGCCCCAGTGTAATCGGCATGCTTCTCCGTGAACCATTTCATACCCGAGTTTTCGTTATTTTCTCGGTCACCCGTTATTTGGATGTCCTTCCAGATACGCAAGGCAAAATTTCCCACGCCACCAGTTCACAGCGAACCGGACTGTCAACGGCGCTATTCGACGCGAACTATTCTTTCGCCATTCAGAACCTGGCCGTTGTGATTTGTGGCTCGTACCTGAATCAAATGTGTGCCGGGCTTCATAGACTCCGTCAGGTTAGCTTTCCAAAGGTGCGGGCATACCATCGGCTTCGCCAGAGTTCGCCAGGCTGGTTTGCCCGGGAGATATGTCTGTTCTTCGTTATACAAAGCCTGAAACGTCGGATCGGTTTCGTTTTCGGCCTTCGTCATCGAAACCCATTCACCGCCTTCAGTCCGCCATTCAACGATTGCTCCGGGAATGGCGTTAAACACATTCGCTCGGAATTCGGTAGTCGCGATGTCCGCAGGTTTCACCACTTCGGGAGCCGTGATACGAATCTGTTCATCCGCCCCGCGGCGAGCCGCCCGATAGTCAAGAAGGTACTTGCTGCCATCGAAGTGCATGATCGTGTAACCATTCGGTGTGCCATCGGCGCACATCGTGTGAGGTATCCCGTGTTCGTCCGGTTTTCCCGACCACCATGCTCCGGAAACTGTCACATTAATGATGTGATGGTGAGGCTTTGAGCCGGGCCAGCCATCCTCTTTCCCCATCAGCACATGTTCATGGTGATGAGTATGCCCCGCAAGAGAAATGCAATGTTCGCGACCTTCCAGGAGCGTTAATAAACGTGCTCTACGTTGTTCCAGCCACGGTGTCGACTTCACCAGAGGAATATGCATCATCGCCACAACCATACTGTCCTGAGGAACCAGTTTGAGATCATTCTCGATGAAGTCGAGCTGCTCTTCACTGAGCCCTGAGCGATAGAACTTTTTCTCCCCTTCCTTCATCCAATGAATATCATCAATCACCACAAAGTGGACCCCGCCATAATCGAATGAATAATAAGGCGGGCCGTAGACACGCTCGTATGTCTCATCGCTCAGCTCATCATTCTCCGAGGCAAAATTGATGTCATGATTGCCGATCACGTTGTACCACGGCACTCCGATCTTCCCCAGTGTCCTGTTGAAGCTGTCAAACAGACTTAAATCATCAAACAGAATGTCTCCCAGAGTCACCCCGAAAGCGGCTTTGACACCCACGAGATCTTCGACCACATCATGCGCGATGTAGTCGATCTCCTTCTGATCTCGCGGCTGTGGATCTCCGAAAAAGATCACGTCAAACGCATCCGGCTCTTCGACAGCATACAGAGGAAAGTCGATCGATGACGGAAGAGGGCCAGTGGGCTCGACGCCGGGAAAATCCAACTTAGGCGATCCCTCGGGTTTATGGATGTAGTAGAATCGTGAAACATGATTCTCATCCTGAACCGTGCGATACCCGCGAGGTTTGATCACAAACACAATCGTGTCATTGTCCACCGACAGGGAGTATTTGCCGTCAGCGTCGGTCGCAACGACATCTCGACCATTGGAGACTTTGACATCCGGCAGTGGCTTTTCATCCGCGTCCCGGACGTGATTCTGATTCGCATCCAAATAGACGGCACCGGATGCCGTCTTGCCCGCGGCATCCTGCGCGGCCAGGGAGTCATTCGTCGGAAGACCAGCACCCATCGCCGCAGCTGTGAGCGCGAGCAATGACGTGGGAAAGTATCTCGAATTCATGGTGGGCTTTCTGCGAAGGAGGGCCGTTCCGTGGCAAGCGAGTGTCTAATTCCGTGCGTAGTTTCCTCGATCACTCCGAGAATGAAAACGAGGGGAACAAACGAATTCTGAACCGAACCATGGGCGTGCTGCTTGGCCCATTAAAGTTCTTCACATGAGGATTCCGTTAAGACCGCGAGCCGCCGTCATGTGGTAAGAGTTCTTGTTGCCACCACTCAAGTGGTCAGAGAGAACCCGTGTTTTGCGGTAAAGTTCGTGGCTCAGATAGAGTCCAGACAAGCCGGGACTGACTGCGGGGCATCACTGAGCCGACAGAAACGAAGCACGTCTGAACGGTTTTCCGTTTCGGCTTGAGCCTCTGCATCAAAAACAGAAGCCCTCTCGAACCGCAATCGGATCGGAGGGCTTGCCTAAGATTCACTCAAACTCAGAGTTCGTAATCTTCTTCGCCTTCAGATTTTGCTCCAATGGCGGTTCGCAGCGCGTCAGCCTGAGCTTTCACGGTGGCATCCGGACCAGTCAGCTTCAGGAAGTAAACCCCCTTGCCTTTGACCTGCACGATCATACCGAGCATTCGGTAGCCCTTGGCAGTAGTTGTCTTGCGAAGAATCGGTGGGCCAACCGACTTCTGATACGTTCCAGAAATGTCGGCGACGTGATAAGCGTTTTCGCCGACCATGCCCTTCTTAATCGTCACTTCGCGGCCTTCGGCATCGAACTGACCAACCCATCGCTCAAGGTTGGCAGAGACACCACCACCATCACCGCCGAAAGTAGAAATCGCCAGCTCGCCCTTATCTTTATCGCCTTTAATATTTGGAATGTCATAGGTCGCCAAACGCATAGAATTGACCGTGTCGGAAGCCGCCCAGTCCTTCGGCAGATTCAGGACCAGATCTTTCAACTTCACTTCGACGGTCTCCACCTTTTTTGCCGCTTCGTCAGCATGCAGGGCTGAAACTGAAAATGCAAAAATGGCACACAGAGCGAAACTTACCAATCGACGAAACACCATATCGAAAACTCCTGAAATATTGATCCCTAAAACCAGGTTCTGACAGACCACGGGTCTCTGTAACACATTGTTTGCAGTCTGCGACCGACTTTCAATCCTCTGCCGATTTTACATAACGGTCGAACCACGTCACCATCTCCCACAACGTGTGTTCAATCGATTCGCGAGCCACATATCCGTGAGATTCGTGCGGCAAAGTCACATAGCGGACGGTGCCCCCATTTCCGCGAATGGCGTGATACAAACGCTCACTCTGGATCGGAAACGTACCCGGATTATTGTCGGCTTCACCGTGAATCAGCAGGATTGGGCTCTTAATTTTGTCAGCCGCCGCGAACGGAGACATCGTCATATAAATCTCCGGTGCCTCCCAGAACGTGCGACGCTCATTCTGAAAACCGAACGGAGTCAGCGTACGATTGTAAGCTCCGCTGCGAGCAACCCCGGTGCGGAATAACCGGGAATGCGCCAACAGATTGGCCGTCATGAAGGCCCCGTAACTGTGACCACCGACACCAACGCGACTGCGATCCGTCACGCCCATTTCGACGGCCTTGTCAATCGCTGCCTGAGCACTGGAGACCACCTGTTCGATAAACGTATTGTTGGCCACTTCAGGAGCACCCACGACGGGCATCGTGGCCTCATCCAGAATGGCATAACCCTGAGTTAACAGGAACAGGTGCGAAATGCCTCCGATCGTGGTAAATCGATTAGTCGAGCCTGACACCTGACCAGCCGTGGCCGAATCATTGAACTCCCGCGGATAGGCCCACGCAATCGTGGGCAGCGGAGTTCCCTTCTGATAACCCGGCGGAAGATACAACGTGAACGACAACGGAACACCATCACTGCGATGATAGGTGACCAGTTCCTTGGTGATGCCGCGCAATTGAGGCATCGGGTCCGGAAAGTTCGTCAGCGGTTTTCGTTCGCCACCAACTGTGGTCAAAAAGAAGTTTGGTGGTACCGTCGGTGTTTCATGTTGAGTAATAAACTGAGTTCCGTCATCCGCCAGAATCGCCACGACAGATTCGTAACTGTCATCGCTGCAGGAGAATAACCGAGTGGTCACTTTTGTGGCCAAATCAAAGCGATCCAGGAACGGCCGATCACCCTTCGGAGTCGCTCCGGTACTTTCAAGAAACAACGAATTCTGATGCTGCCAGATAACACGACGACCATTCGACAACGGTCGAGTCATCGGAGTTCCCGGATCGGCGTAGCGATCGTTAACAGACCTTTCCCAGACCAGTTCCGGAGGAACATCCGACTTCTCGGAATGAATGCGATAAGTCCGCATCCAGCGGCGATCTCGATCATAGTCGCGAACAAAGGCCAGCCCGTCACGTTCGCCCCACAGAATGCCGGTGCAACGTTGGCCAGTACGAGTCATCTCGAGGGCGTCGCCGGAAAATGGAGCCGCCAGCTTTAAGACTCGATCACGAAACTCAACCGTCTTTCGCGGATCACCTTCGTCCAGCGCTTCGAGCCACACCAGAGTCGCGGGAAGTGTCGGCTGCCAGCCGGCCGATCGAGGCCCCGTCGGAACGCCTTCAATCGGAATTCGATCTTCCAACGGCAGAGCAGCCACCTGATACTCGAATTGACCTTCGTCCGACCAGACTTCGATCTTCTTTGGAAAGCGGCTGGCCGGGAACAGATAAGAATACGGACGTTCCTGACGCACAATTAAAATATGCTGTCCGTCCGGCGAGACATCCACATTGGAGAATACTCCGGGTTTGCCAACGACGGTGAGCTTCATCGTCGTCAAATCGGCCCGCACCAATTGTGAAGACGTGTAGTACTCAAAAAGGTCTTCGTCATGTGAGTTCTGCAGCAGGTCCTGGTAAGTTCGTACCGGGCCGGAATTGCCGGAACTCTCTTCAATCGTCGGACCAGACGGAGTCAATGGCTTGACCGGCGCGGGGCCTCGATCGCGAACAAGTGACTGCACCAGCAGACCGCTGCAGTCCGGTAACCATTGGATCGGTGCCCCATAGCAACCGTTGATCTGCAGATCTGCAAACTGTCGAGCCGTCGCATTCTTAACGGATGCAACCCATAGCTGAATCGAATCCCGAGTTGTGATCGTGAATGCGATCCATTGTCCATCCGGCGACCATCCCTGATATCCCAGATTTGCTCCCGCCGGCACTTCGATCCGACGTTGTTCGCCGGTGACAATGGACTGCAGCAATAGCCCGGTACTGCGGGGAGCGAGATGCGGACCGTTTGTCAGTGGGTTGATGCGATAACCGGCCAGCCTCAGCATTGGGGCGGCGAGATCTTCGATCGGAGGATAGCTTGATCGTTCGATCAGCAGCAGATACTCTCGAGTCGGGCTCAGCGACACACTGGGCGTCGGCTGAGCGTTCAGTATGTCGGTAATTTCCTGAGGAGGTCGGCGATAGCCGCTGGTCGTCGAAATTTGATCTGCCTTTTTCGGTTGGGGAGCGACATCATTTCCCGATGTTGTTCTCAGGCCTGTCATCAACAGCACAGTCAGGATGATGGGCCGCAGGAAATGACTGCTGAGCATAATCGCCCCTTATCCGTTGTTCCCGATCAGGAAAATGTGGCTGTCCGTTCGCAAGAGAATCTTGCCGTCAACAAAGACGGGCGTCGCCACCGTATGCTCTTCGGCAACAGAGTTCCTGGCCAGCACTTTGAATTCATTCGCAAATGCATCCAGCACAAACACAGTGCCATCCTGGCGAGCCATATAAAGTTTCCCGTCCGCAATGACCGGTGACGAGCGAAACGTATTGCGATTCTTTTCGAGCTGACCGCTCCAGATGGTCTTGCCGGTCGTGAGTTCGAGGCAATCAATTGTTCCGCGAGCTTCCCCGGTGTCACGGCAGATGAAGACTCGGCCGTTGGCAATGGCGGGCGTTGGTACATCGCCGGATGTGGCTGTGTTCGCCCAGAGAATGTGCGACTTTGTGATATCGCCCTCGCCGCCCATGCGAATGGCCGTCAACGATTCCCCTCGCGCATACGGCGCGATCACAATGCCTTCCCCCACGGCGGCCGAAGCGATCGAACGGAAATACTTATGCCCGGTGGGATTCAATCCGCCAAGTCGCCAGACTTCTTTGCCATTGGCGGCATCATGAGCCGTCACATGGTCAGCCCCGAGCACAATAATCAGCTCACCAGCCGCATCTTCGACCACAACAGGTGTCGCATAACTTTGAGCCGCCTCTTCTGGCGCGCCAAGATCGCGATCATGCTTCCAGATAATGTCACCAGTCTCTTTCGCGAACGCGGCGACATAAGAGGGACCGGAATGCATGCAGGCGATCACAACGGCGTTACGAGTCAGGACCGGAGACGTCCCCAGATCCCACCACAGAGTATCCTCGCCGAACTTATCCTGCAGATTATGATGCCACTTCTGCTCGCCCTCGACGGTGAAACATCCGAAATCGCCACTCTTGAAGTAGGCAAATACAAACTTGCCATCCGTAGTAATAGAAGGGTTCGCGCCGGTGCCGTCTTTCCCGGGCTTTCCGTCAACGGCTGATCCCAGCGTTTTTGACCATTGAGCAATCCCGTCCATGCCGATGCAATGAACGAGATTCTGTCCCTCGTTCGTGGTGGTGACAAAAATCCGGCCACCAGAAACGGCTGGCGTCGACGCACCTCGGCCAGTCAGAGCAAACTTCCAGGCGACGTTTTTGTCCGCTGACCATTCCGTTGCGTAACCCGTGCCTTCCGCCACCCCGTTTCCATGAGGACCTCGCCAGCCGGGCCAGTCACCGGACAACACCGAAGCGGGGGTCAGCAGCACAGCAGGCATCATCAGCACGGCCAGCAGCGTCATGGATCTCATGGCAGGAGTTTCCCGATCAGGAAGTCGAAGGCAGGATGGAGGTGTGGTGAGAAGGAAGATCGCGGGAAAATTCCGGAGCATGCAAACAAGAGGATCAGAACTCTCAATAAATCTGAAAAGCCCAGCACTCCTATGAATGCCGGGCTTCAAACTTCATTCCATTCAATGGGCGTGTGCCGCGTGCCCATGAGCATCATGACCATGGGATTCATGACCCTGTGTATCGTGCCCGCCGTGCCCATGATCATCATGGCCATGCCCGCCGTGCCCACCATGTCCATGGTGATCATCTTCTGGCTCTTCAGAAAACTCACAGAGTCTTCCAAATGCACCGGACAACTGAGCAGACCCGCAGAGCAAAGCAATACACGTGAGCATCGTCACATAAATAAACTTGCCGACGTAGTTACTGACTGAGAGGCCGAACATGAAGTGCTCGCCACCCACAGGCGGAGCGACTGAGCCCCAAACCAGCACGCTGACAAACATCATCAGGAAGACACCGATCAGCCCGCCACGACGAAGAATTGAAAACGCCTTAGCCCAGTTCACCGCAAACGTCCAGAACCCAATCCAGGCCAACAATGGCAGCCACGGCACAATCACCCGTACCAGGCTGACAACCACATTAAACAAGGATCGCAGAACGTCTATCAGACTGAAGAAAAGGTCAACCAGAGCTTCCATTGGGAGTCACCAGAAATCCGTAAGGGTTCAGAAGGGCTCGCGCAGCACCAATAATGCCCCAGTGTACGAAACTCATACCGAAAAGTTCCAGCATCAGCTGCCTCGGAGTCGCACACATCTCTGCTTTTGGAAGCGATTATGGGGCAATCGCCCCGCCACCGCTGTTCGCTGATTTCAACGCGGCGTCCAGAATTCGCTGAGTCTTCAGGGCGACTTCCGGCCAGAAATTGTCGCGGTGTCCTGTGTTCACCAGCTCCGAAAAATTGCGAAACAACGCGGTTTCCTGAGCATTTTTTGTATTATTACTGTACTCACGCAACTGCTGAGTCTTCAGGAACTTCTCCATGGTGAAGTAGCAGCCGTCTGCCGAAAAGTTGTGGTTCCCGACGTCAAAGGAAACTTCATTACCACAGTATGGCAAAACAAAGTCATTCACCGCGAGGTAGCCTTTACTCCCGCTGATGTGAGCCCACTGCTGATGATTGGTGCGGAAGGAGTTGAAGAAAGTGGCCGAGACGCCGTTCGCAAAATGCATCTCTCCCTGAAACTCCATCGGCACCACATCCGAACTGTCCGCTCGCTTAACGCCATTGAG
>CAMAXD010000121.1 GCA_945861975.1 Candidatus Kuenenia stuttgartensis
GCGGCGGGAATCATTTTCTTCAACAACACCGGCTATCTGAACATGTGTGGCCATGGGACGATCGGGCTCATGGTGACGCTGGCGTGGATGAAGAAACTGGGCCCCGGTTCCCATCGCATTGAAACGCTCGTCGGTGTCGTGACTGCGACTCTCATAGACGACTGCCGAGTCTCTGTGCGAAATGTGCCATCGTGGAGATATCGCAAGGCTGTTCCAGTCAATGTTCCCGGCCATGGCACGGTAACCGGCGATATCGCGTGGGGCGGAAATTGGTTCTTTCTGGTCAGTGACCACGGTGAGGATCTGCGTCTTTCTCGCTGGAAAGAGCTGTCCGATTTTACGCTCCAGATCCGAGCGGCTCTCGAACGCGACGGCATTACGGGAGCCAACGGAGGGCTGATTGACCATATCGAACTCTTCGGGCCTCCCTCAACTTCGGAATCCAACAGCCGGAACTTCGTCATGTGCCCGGGCGGCGCCTATGATCGTTCGCCATGCGGAACCGGAACGAGCGCGAAACTGGCTTGTCTTGCGGCCGACGGAAAACTTTTGTCTGGTGCCACCTGGCTCCAGGAAAGTATCGTCGGCAGCATTTTTGAGGGGAGCTGGCAACCTGACGACGCAACAGTTCCGACCGGAACAGACCCCGTTATCATTCCTACCATTACCGGCTCCGCCTGGGTGACCGGCGAATGCAATCTGATTCTTCAACCAACGGACCCGTTTCGCGCGGGGATTCGAACATGACTTCTCAAAAACATACGGTGATCATTGGCGGAGGTATCATCGGAGGATTTGCCGCCTGGTATCTGGCTCAAACAGGTCGACAGGTCACGCTGATCGAACAGGCTCAGTTTGGTAAAGCGGCTTCTCACGGGAACTGCGGATACGTTAGCCCCAGCCATGTGATCCCACTGGCTCGCCCCGGTCAGCTCACAAAAGCCATCAAGGGAATGCTGAGCCGTCAAACCGCGCTTCGCATTGAACCGACGAAGCTGTTCAGCCTGGCTCCGTGGCTACTGAAGTTTGCTCTCCGCTGCAATTCAAAGAACATGATGGAAGCGGGGCAGGCTTGCCACCCGCTGCTGCAGTCTTCAGCGACTCTGTATCGCGAAGTTTTCGAACAGCAGAACATGCAGGTCGAATGGAAGACAGACGGCCTGCTGTTTGTCTTTCGTGATCAGCATGAATTCGATGAGTACACCGCTGTCGATGCATGGCTGAAACAACATTTCGACATGGCCGCTGAGCCTCTGGCCGGAAAAGCTCTGACCGAACTTGAACCTGCTTTGAAACCCGGACTCGCCGGTGCGTGGCTGTACCGCTGCGATGCTCACCTGCGTCCAAGCAAACTCATGAGTGAAGTCCGTCGCATCATTACAGGGCAGGGCGTTAAGGTTCTCGAAAACACAGCGATGAAAGGCTTTGCCTCAACTGGTGATCGAGCAACCGCGGTGATGACCAACGGTGAGACGATCTCAGCCGATGAATTCGTCGTGGCCACTGGTGCATGGACTCCTCTGTTAAACGAAGCGATCGGCATCAAACTGCCGATTCAACCGGGCAAGGGTTATTCGATCACGATGGCGCGACCAAAAATCTGCCCGAAGTATCCGATGATTCTCGAAGAGTGTCACGTTGCCATCACACCATTCGACACGGGTTACCGAGTCGGCAGCACGATGGAATTCACCGGCTACGACTCCACCCTGAACCGACATCGTCTGAACTATCTGCGCTCCGGTGCTGCTCAATATCTGCACGAACCAACGGCTGAACCGGTTGAGGAAGAATGGTGCGGCTGGCGACCGATGACGGCGGACGGTATTCCGTTCATTGACCGATCGCCTCGATTCAACAACGTCTGGATCGCAGCGGGACACAGTATGCTGGGAATCTCCATGGGCACCGGCACCGGTAAGCTGATCGCTGAAATGGTCAGTGGTCAGAAGCCTCACCTGGATGTGACACTGTATCGAGTGAACCGATAGGTAAAATGGCGGGCCAGCGTTCTCGATGCTCGCTGTTCCCAACCTGCGAAACCAATGAATTCTTAGACTATCCTCGCGTCAACTCAGGGATCGGCTTGCCGGAGTTCAGAATCGGGACTGGCCGACCCGTGAAGTTTTCAATCGCGACAGTGGCATAATCAATCTGCAGATGTTTGTAGATCGTTGCCAGAAAATCGCCCGGTTCAACGCGTCGATCGATCGGATCTTCGCCTCGAACATCCGTCGCTCCAATCACCTGACCGGTTGGAATACCGCCCCCGGCGAAGATCATGGAATTTGCTCGCGGCCAATGATCGCGGCCAGGCTGAACAACTCCCGCCGCTGCACTGGCCACACCACCGCCGCTGCTGGCGACGTAGCTAATCCGTGGCGTACGACCAAATTCTCCTGCGACAACAACCAGAACGCGTTGATCCAGTCCACGTGCGTAAATGTCTTCAATCAGTGCGGAGACCGCCTGATCAAAGAACGGAGCACGGAACTTGTTTGCATCGAACACGTGATGGTTCACCGCATGATCGTCCCAGTTGGCGACTCGACCACAGAGCGGACCATCAAACTCGGTCGTGATGATCTCAACACCCGCTTCGACCAGTCGTCGAGCCATCAAGCATTGCTGCCCCCAGGCATTCATACCGTATCGCTCACGAACCTCCATCGGTTCCTGTTTCAGGTCAAACGCTGCCCCTGCCTCTGGACTTGTCAGAAGACTGAGTGCCTGTCCTTCGAAACGGCCGATGGCGTCTAATGTTCCAGAAACATCCAGCCCGCTGCGCAGTCGATCGAATCCACTCTTCAACGACATGCGACGTTGCAAGCGGTCAAGGTTCTCGGCCGGCATACCGATGTTTGGCACCTCGAACTTCGGGTTACTGAGGTCACCTACCACTGAGAATGGTCGATACGCCGGTCCCAGATAAGTCGGACCAGCAATGGTAAAGTTGTCGTAGTTGTCGACAGGATTCACGGCAATGTAATTGGGCAGACTGCGAACCGAGTCACGGCGCAGATAACTGGCAATCGACATCCAGTCCGGCAGCACCGGGACAAGCTTATCCTGAGGATCCGGATCACCGGCCAGAACCTGCAGAGAACCAGCCGGATGTCCGCCACCCGTATGAGCAATCGATCGCAGGATGGAGTACTTATCTGCAATCGTGGATAGTCGCGGCAGAAGTTCGCAGATCTGAATTCCGGGGACGTTGGTGTCGATCGGCGAATACGGACCACGGAACTCCAAAGCTGCCTGAGGCTTCGGGTCAAACGTTTCCAGGTGACTGGCACCACCTCGCAGCCAGACCAGGATCACCGCCGTTCGTTCGCTGGCGACAGTTCGACTTTCACTGGCCTGCGATTGATTCTGCAGCCGAAGCACATCAGCCAGACTCAGCGATGCAAATCCGCCGAGCCCCGCTTTCAGGATTGCGCGGCGAGGATGTGATCCAGGTATCATGGTTGACTCGATTCCGGCGAAGAATATCAGAGCAAGGCATCGTTTTCGATCTGGTTCGATTAAGGACCGCGATCGGCGACAAGGTCTGACATGATACCGCCATGATGATCAGACACGCAAGACGCTGGTTTTTTCTGAGCAGGAACACGTGAACCGTCGAACAGGTGAGTCGGATATTCGAAACAATCCAATCTGGTTCAGAACTGAGATTGTCCCTGCTGCTGCATATTCTGCAGATTCAATCGTTCCTGAGCCACACTCATTTGTTGTTTGAAGCACTGCTGCCAAGTGTCACGCCACTCCTGTGGTATCTCGTCCGGCGTCAACTTCTGCATGTAGTAGTGAACCCCATCGAACTGCTCGAAGTCACTGTACTCATCATCGATCTTCAGCAACGGTGATTGATTAATTCGAGCAACAAACCAGACATCTGATGCGCCAGGAAAAGAGGGTTCCGGCTCAATCTTCTTCTGGTCGTTGTACCAGTGGCGATTCGTCGTTACGCCAACAGTAAGGTTTGATGATGCACTGCTGGTGGTTGCAGTCGCGGCAACTTCGCCGAGCATGATCTCCCCACGACCGGGAGAAAATTCCAGCCCGGAGGCGGTCCCCCCCCGGAGGGAATATGAGCGACTGATGTTGTCACAAGCAAATGGCATTCAGTCAGATCGAAGGGAAGTTGGTTCGTCACAGACACGGTCCATTGACCTGGTATAACGTAGGTCCACGATTCTCCACCCCTCGAATTTGCGTCAAATGTAAGAGTGCCCTCAGGACGAAATCTCAACTCGACTTGAACTCCCTGCAACTCAGATTCATACGCAGTGGCAATGCTCTGACGAACTCCCCACGGAGTTATCGGGACACCAATCCGAAACGCGTCCAGTTCTTCCTTTAACAAATTGGGCTGAACCGAAAACGGAGCATAGCCAACAGCTCCCTCTGCTTGCCCCGGGTTGTAGACTGCAAATCGAGAGTAGTAGTTGCTCCTGTCCGTTGACTTCTTCCGCAGCAACTGCAGATCAGTATTCTTTCCTCGAACAGCGACTTGCGTGTTTCGCCCACCAGCCGACTGGACCTGAATCTGCGCGACCTGAACCGCTCCACCGGGACTTCCCACAATCACAGATTGCCAATGCAAATCGCCTCGACTATTCCGCAGATAGCTTCCCAGCAAAGCTGCGGCCAGACATGCGATTGTCACAACGGAAACCGTATACGTCATGACTCGCCGACGATTCGACCGAAACATCAGCAGTGCCACAACACCCGAAAACAGCAGGTAGATACTGAAGACCGCCAGCACCATCATCCGAGTAAAGTTCGCATTCGAAGTGCCAACATAAGCCTCCGGCAATTGGTCCGGAATCGAAAGCACGCTGTATCTTGAAAGTTGAGACGACGCGTCCAGCAACTTCTGGATGGCCTGGGAATCATCCGTCGAGAACAACCCTCCGCTGTATTCACGAATCGATCCAATACCACAACGATACACCTGATGCTCATTCTGCAGAACAGCCGGCAGTGACCTTAAAGGAGCAGCCTTCCTCAGGCGTTCAAGGACTTCCTTTGACGAGTCATGCACGAAGACCGTTCCCCCCAGACACACCCAGCGGCCTATAGCGTCCCATTGCGGATCGTTCAGCATGTCGACTTTAGCCGTTTCAGAGAACAGCATCGCCTGAGCGACTGTCAGCGGTCCCGGATGTTGAGGAATCTGCCAGGACTTTACTGAGACGGGCTGCACTGACCGGCCAAAACCAAACCGGGGCCTGAATCTATCTTCTGCGGCCACCGCGGGTTCCGGGGCCGAAGTTGCGGACTGCTGTGAACCAGGAGCAGCTGAAGTTTCCGCCACGGGCAACTGCAGGGCTCGACCACCATCATCGACAAACAGCAGGTAGTTGACGTCCTCAGAAAAGTCTTTTCCGGTCATCAATGGCAATCGGCGTGTCCAGAAATCTCTTGATCCATCCGTGTACGTGGCAACACAATCATTCCAGTCAGATAACGACAGGACCGAAGAAAATCGTCGAACACTTCCCGGACCAACAAAGACATCGCCCAGATTGATCTCTCGCTCAGTCTCGGGTTCGCTCAAAATCAGTCGGCCTTCCAGAACCTCATTCGACTGATTTGAAATCAGGAACGAAACCGGAACGGGGGCATCCACCTCAACACGGCCATCCCATCCAACGACAGCTTGAATATCCAGCCCCGGAAAATCCGGCTGACGTTGTTCGTCATTGGCCGCTGACTGAGCCATCGCTGACGTCTGTGCAGACACGTTGACCAGGATCAAGATCAGCAAATGTTGAATCAGCGAGCCCGACGTCTCTCTCAATGAACGCATCAGCTGTTCTCCTTTGCAGAAGCATTCAGGTACTCCAGACGCAAATTCCGACTCAGACGACGCAACAAGAAGAGACAGACGAAGATGAGAAATCCATGGACCACGTAAAAGAGAACTGACGGCGGATCATACAGAAAGCTATTTGGCCGTCCCCAGGACAACGTTCCCAGGATCGTTGCCGGAGATGCCGCAGCAATCGCGGGTCCGCTTCGATACAGGAGCTGATACTCCCGCAGCTCATGCACCTCACTCATCATGGCCCCGAAGGCCAGAGGCACCACACAAATGAGAACACCGTAAAGCACCACCACCAGACAGAACGAAACGCTCTTCATCCACATTGTCAGGCATAACGTCCGTTGCAGCAAATAAACCGTGACCGCCGCAAGGCTCAGCACAATCGTCCCCTTCCCGCCCTCGCTGATAAAGTTCGCACTGGTCATCCGAGAATAGTTGTATGACTCCACCGCCTCACTGAGCCCGCTCGGAACAACCAGCGAAAAATTAAACCACGCGGGAAATCCCAGCGTAATCCCGGTCGACAGCAGCAACACGAGGATAAAACAAAACGAATCCATCACAGAAACGGACACCTTCCAGCCACGAATCAGGGGAACTTGCAGATACGTAGTATTCCTGGCATGCGAAAACAACAACGTGGCTATCAGCAGAGTAATTCCGTGGAATGTATGACAAGCTGTCATCAGTTCAGCAAAGAACCCGCCATACACCGCACCGCCGGCAGACATCGATTTAAAGAAGCGGCAGATGGCCGAGATGTAAATGCTCCACACAAGAGCAACCGGCACAATTAACAGAACAAAACCTGTGCCCCATCGCAGCAGACCTTCAAAGCGTCTTAATTTGTCGTCGCGATTTTCATAAAAGAACGCCAGTTCGGATGGTCGCTGAATGTGCAGGCGAAAGCGGAATCGCCGTTTGCGTTTACTGTCGCCCGCTCGAACAACTTCCCCAAATGTGCTGTTGTCGCGAATGATGCCATAGAGCGGTCCCACAGAAATCGCCACGATGGCCATGCTTGTTACCGTCAACATCCCAAATGCACACGAAGCAAACACGCTCGAAAAACTGCGGAAGTATTCGTCTTCAATCATCCCCGATGCGGAATACACGCCCTGCAAAAGTGCCGGAAACGGAGTCACCACAAACGGCTGATACGGAATTGGAGCACAACCCAGGGCACACAGAAGAATTCCTGCTCCTACAACCAGCAGCATGGCCAGCACTTCATTGAAGTACAGCGACAGCCACAACATCACGACGGCCAGCATGATGCAATAGAGCCAGACCAGAAACAGATTGGCCAGAAACGTGGTCCACTCAAGCCCTCCCAGGGCCAGCACGAGCACAAACCATGGTAACAACAGAAACAGCACCAAACCCAGAAACAGATTCTGGGATGTGACTTTGCCAATCAGAAATCTCAGCGGTGTAATCCCGCTGAGTACGATCTGATCAAAATACCGGCCAATGCGTGGCCCCATAAAGACGCCTGTGAGTCGCATCGGTATCAACAACGTGGCAAACACAGTCGCGCCACCCAGCAGGATCAAGCCGAGGATCTGGCCAAATTCCATGCTCTCCGTAATCATCTGCCAGCCCGGATCATTGGGATCCAGCATCAATGGCAGCAGTGTCATCAGAATCGTTCCGTTCAGAACCAGCCCCGCCAGACCAATGTTCCAGCCGGAAATCAAACTGGCCTGATCACGTCCATAGGTCGGGCTGTTTCGAAACAGTCCCAGAAATCGGCGGACCGCATTCATGTAACTTTCCCCGCTGTGGACCGCATAAAGATCTCTTCGAGATTCACTTCGTTCTCCGCAAACTGCAAGACTCGAATGTCCTGTTGCAGTATCGCCGCCAGAACAAAATTGCTGTTCGGCTCATCACTCGTCAACACAATCGCCTGATCACGAATTTCGCAGGTGGAAATGCCTCGAAGCTGGCTTAACATCTGAGATGTTCTGGTCAGATCTTCCGGCAGTACCCTGAGCCGAATGCTTCGCTGAGCGATCCCGGTATGCGCACGCAGCGTGGCCAGATCACCCTCCAGCACAAGTCGCCCGGCTTCCAGAATTCCGACTCGATCGCTGATGTCTTCAATGTCCGGCAGAATATGGGAGCTGATAATGATGGCCTTACCCAGCGAGGCCAGGGTCTTGATAATCTCTCGCAGTTCATTGCGGGCTCGAGGATCCAGGCCGCTGGCCGGTTCATCAAGGACCAGAACCGACGGATCATGCAATAACGTTTTGGCCAGCAGTAATCTCTGACGATTGCCGGTCGACAGTCCTTTGACCATCACACTCTCGCGGCCCATCAGTTCGGTCAGCTCACACACATCCCGAATGCGAACTGCTCGCTCTGCAGCCGTCAACCCGTACATGCACGCGAAGTAATCCAGGTACTCCTCAATGGACATGTTGCGAGGACACCCGAACTCGGCCGGCATAAATCCCAGGTGAGCTCGGGCCGCACGAGGATTCTCGCGGACCGATCGCCCCTCAACACGGACGTCTCCTGAATCCGGCACGGCCAGAGTCGAAATCATCCGCAATAGAGTCGTCTTGCCTGCTCCATTCGGTCCGATGAGTCCCAGAGTCGCCCCGCGCGGAACCTGAAAGCTCACTCGATTCACCGCGATCAGGTCGTCGAAGGTCTTGGTCACATTGTCAATTTCAATCGCTGCTGTCACCACAACGTCTCGCCCTCGCAAGGCCACAACGGCTCAAACACACCGATCAACGGGTGACAGGATAGGCCACACCCTGATCCACGTCTAATTGGACTGTGCGAAGTTCATAAAAACACAATATTTTCCAAACCTCCGCCAGTAAGTGTCATTCTGTTTTCAACGTTTGACATCGTCGTCAGCATCACTTGAACTACGCGAGGTGCGAACAACCTCACTGCATCACGCTGATTCTTCAACGCCATAATCTTCCTGAAGGCTCCCGACACTTGTCTGAACTGCTTCCACTCAATCCCCTCGCACCACATGATTACTGGATGAAGAAAGCTCTCGATCAGGCGATCATCGCTTTTGATGAAGGTGAAGTGCCGGTCGGAGCTGTGATTGTGTATCAGGAGCGAGTCATCGCCGAAGGTCGCAATCAACGCGAGACATTGAATGATCCGACAGCTCACGCGGAGATGATTGCGATTACTCAGGCTGCAGAGGTTTTGCAATCATGGCGACTTCTGGACTGCACTCTCTATGTAACACTGGAACCATGCCCCATGTGCGCCGGTGCCATCGTTCAGGCTCGAATCCCGCGAGTCATCTATGGAACGACGGATCCAAAGGCCGGTGCCTGTCACACGCTCTTCAGCCTGACATCTGATATTCGCCTGAATCATCAGTCAGCCGTGATGGGCGGCGTCATGGCCGAAGACTGCAAAGCCATTCTGCAGGAATTCTTCCGCCAGCAACGAGCCCTCGGGAAAAAGTAGGGGTTCGTTTTTCATCGTTGGTTTGTTGATTTGAAATTTGAAATCTCAGATCTCAAATCCACCCTTCCTGACCATTTCAGCCGCAGTCTGTCCAGACAACGACGAAGCCCGCGACAGAACCAGCAAAAATTGCCGAAGCCATCCAGCAGCGGCAAAACCTGCTGTCGTTCGAGTCAAAAATGAATGCAATAGCAATTGTCGATAAAAGAGCTGCGGAGAATCGTGATCAAAACTTTAACCGCTATTGACCCAAATTTTCCGTTGGGATAAATCTCGGCCCGCACGCAGCGTGTTCCTCGGCAGATTCGGCCAAACACCTGCGACTCCTTTCCTCTTTCTGCTGTTCTCCACCGGCTGGTTTAAGTCACTGCAGGATGCAGTGGTGAAACTTGCCACCTGTCTCACTTGATGGTTCCTCGTCTCTGTTTCACACAACTCAGCCGCACTGAAAATGTGAACGGGAACTTTGAATCGGATCACCTCTTCACTGGCTCGCATATGTTTCCTGGTGGAATCAATGCAAGCTCGTGAGCATTTCTTCAGGGAAGAAGCACATGCTGTCCAGAAGACTCACTTTTGGTGCCGCGCTGGGAGCGCTGGTTGTTTCATTGCAAAGCACTGCCCAGGCTCAGTACTACGATGGCTGTGGAAGTTGTGGTCCTGTGGTCGCTCAACCACTCGCCCAGTGCACGCCGATTCAGCCGGTTCAGCAAACCTGCTACCAGACGGTCCCCATCACCACTTATACCCGCGAAAAGCAAACCGTTCAGGTGCCAACCTATGAGACGGCTTATGAAGATCGCGAATACACGGAATACCGTCCCGTGACTCGAAGTAAAGAAGTCGAAGTCCCGACCGTCTCCTACCAGACTGTGTCGGAAGTCCGTACGGTCAATCGAGACATGGGCCGCTGGACGACCAATTATCATGCTATCGCCAAGTGTGCTCCCTGCCAGGTTGACCCTCGACCGGGTCTCATTGGCTGGATGAATCGCACGGGCTATTCGATGCGAACGGCTTTCACGCCGAACTACACGACTTCTCGCCAGTATGTCCCCAATGTCGTGGCGTGCAGCGTGCCTTACACTCGTCAGGTCGCTGTCCATGGAACTCGCCGTGTCACCATGCAGGAAACCGAAATGGTGGCCGAACGGAAGACTCAGAAGGTTCAGGTTCAGAAGATGGTCATGAAGTCTCAGGAAGTCACCGTGATGAGGCCTCAAACAGCTTATCGAACGGTACCGATTGGAACCGCCATGGCCTATGGTTCACCGTACATTGGCGGCTCACAGATGGCTTACGGTTATCCAATCATCGAAAACTCCAGCACCCGAGCTGCACTTGCTCCGGCACCCGATCCGATCAGTGCTGAACGATCGACATTCAAAGAAGACAGTGCCGATCCTGACAAGTCCTTCAAGCGTGCCGCCGGTGACAATGGCAACACTGATGGAGCAGGGCTGGAAACACCACTTCGCAGTGATGACGTGCCAGCTTTCGGTTCACCGCAAACTCGACGTTCTCCGAAAAAATCGGATGACCTCGTAATTCCTGCCGTCTTCCGCAAAGAAGCCGCACCAGAAACTGCTGCGGCAAAACCAGTCGCCGCGAAAGCTACTGGTTGGCGAGCCACTCGAAAGTCGAGTGAACGCAGTATCTCTTCGAGCAGCCTTGACAGACCGTCGATCTCTATGGCTGACTCCACACGAGAAAAGTAGTTCTTTCCTGAACTGCACTATTGAAACACGCAGCGTTCAATCGCGAACGCTGCCGCTGAATCCTATCCCCCTCTCTCCTCTCTCTTCCTTCCTTTCTGTCCTAAGAGTTGATGCGTCCCCTCGCGGCACCGGTATCATACCGGTGCCCATTTTCGTTTATACGCTTCGTGTTTCCAAACACATTCCTGCCGACACCTCCAACAACGCGTGCAGCGAAGGATCTTCGCCATTTCCGATAACGAACCGTCACTGACGCAGTCACAGTTCCTGACCAGCGCGGGAATCTTCGAAGGAGCGATTCTGGTTGTCGCGCTCATCGGCGGATGGCTCACCGGTTGTGCCCCTCTGGCGACACTGTCCTGGTCCGTTCAGGATTTTGGATTCGGAATTCTGGCCACCGGGCCGATGCTGATTCTTTTGATCCTCTGCATGGTCTCACGCTCCAAAGGACTCGTACAGATCCGCGAGTTCGTCCGTGATTCCATCGGTCCTTATCTGAGTGACTGCCGTTGGTTCGACATTGTTCTGCTGGCGATTCTGGCCGGCGTCTGCGAAGAAGCCTTCTTTCGCGGCTTCCTGTATCTGTGGATTCAGGACTGGAATCCGTTTCTGGCCGTGCTGATCTGCAATCTTCTCTTCGGCCTTGCTCACGCCGTCACACCCGTCTACGCCATGCTGGCCGCTTTTCTGGGTCTTTATCTCACCGCCCTCATCGCCGCTGACCCAACACCCAATCTGCTGATCCCGATGACAGCCCACACACTCTACGATCTCATCGCCTTCATCATCGTGATTCGAGATTTTCGGAAGCATGAGTCGGAAGAGCAGCAAACTCAGAATGAAGGCTGAACGTCAATCCAAACCCAACGAAGCAAGCACGGTGCTGGATAACTTCGCAGACTTCGCGGCGTCCTTCAGCCTGGATACGACGAAGAACTTGTGATTGGCGACGGCTTGTTCGGTGATATTCAGCCGCAGGGCCACGTCTTTGTTGGCCCAGCCGAGCACAAAGATCAGCTCGACACATTGCAGGCGTTCCCACGCACCGCTCGCCTTGAAATCCCGGATCAGTTCCTTCAGACAACTCTCCACAACACCAGACTCCGCTCGAGCCTGCTCGCTGCTGCGCATCATGCTGGAGGCGGCTCGACCGGGACCTGTGAGATCGCGAGCTGCCCCATCTTTGGATTCGGATGTTAAAAGCGGCAGCACCGGACGTCGCCCTGATCGTCTCATAAAGTCGATCAGCTTGTGCGCGGCAATGGAGAACATCCATGATTCCAGCGGCGTTCGATCGTCGTAATTCGGCAGGGCTTTCAGGAAGCCAAGAAAGGTTTCCTGCACAATGTCTTCCGCGGCCGAACGATCCTGCAATCGAGTTCTCGCGAAGGCCAACAGGCGACCTTCATACATATCAATACACTGCTGCCATGCATCGGCTTCACCCGCTCGAATGCGGAGGACAAGTTGTCGATCGGCTTCACTGGCGGCCATGGTTCTCTTTATCGCGACAACAAAGACAGGATTGATTTAACTGAGCGACAACGTGCGCAGTATAGATCGAGCATCTCTCGACGTTGAACTGGTAAAGCCGTGCCTTTGCAAAGAAGCGGCGTTTTGGGGACAAGATGGCTCTACCGGCGAGCGGCTGGGCATCAGGCCTCCTTACAAACCGCCAGATTCCACCATATCACAGATCAGATGTTGCAAAGTTCGCGATCGTTACCTTAAAAACTGAACGGCAAATGCAAATTGATAGTAGCACTCACTCGGAGGGCAGAGGCCCTGCCGCTCGCCGATGGTCATTACTCTTCACCCGCCTGCCGCAGATTCCACGCGGTTGCGGCGATGCGAAGATGGGCGTAAGAGACTTCGCTTTTCAGATGTTCGAACAGCGTTTTTAGTCGCTCAGAACCAAGCTGACCAATCGCGTGATGGATTCGTTTCTCCATCGCCGGTGGCACCCACGGACTGATATCCGTGATGCGATGAGCCTCCACATACATGCCCAGGTACTTGCTGACCGTATCCATGGACCGACCCAGTTGATGAGCCGCATCTTCCATCGAAAGACCCTGCTCGAACAGATCGAAATACTCCTGCGTCTTCCCTTCGCCGGGAGCCTTCGTCGCCTGACGTAATGCAGGGCGAGCCTTGACGACTTCGTCTAACCCGACATTCGTTTCGACGTTGTTGGCTTCACACCATTGCTGAATCGTGAACAGTACAACGGCACCGAATTCCTTCTGTTTCTGAACGCCGATGCCGTTGATCTTCGTCAGCGTTTCCAGTTTCGTCGCTCGGTAACGCGCCAGATCTCGCAGAGTCGCATCGCCGAAAATAATGTAGGGCGGCACATGCTTCTGAATGGCCAGCCGAGTTCTCATGGCTCGCAGTTCTTCAAAGAGATCACGATCCACTCCGGACCACGGATCCTCAAATGGCTGCGCGGAATCGGCAACGCGAGTTCTCAGCAGAGTCGGCGTCTGTTTTCCCTTCAGCAACTCTCGTCCTGGCGGCGTCACTTCCAGACAGTTGAACTCACCGGCTTGTCGCAGGAATCCCTGAGACAACAATTGATCAATCCAGTTTCGCAGTTGTGGCTCGGACTCATCTTTCATCAGGCCCCAGGTGCTCAGCTTGTCGTGACCATTCTCCACGATGCGTTTAGCCTTCGAACCTCGCAGAACCTGAACCGTATACGCTGCCCCGAAGCGTTCACCTTGCCGGACAACGCACGACAGAATTTTTTGCCCCACGATCAGTGGATCCGAAACCGGCTCCATTTCCTTCAGACAAAAGTCGCACGCGCCGCAGTTGCTGGCTTCCAGAATCTGTCCGAAGTGTTCCACAAGCTGTGCATGGCGACAGCGAGTGCTCACGCAATACTGCTTCATCGCCTGCAGAGATTTACGGCCAGCGTCCAGCACCGCGGAGTCTTCGATATCCTGCATCAGGAATTCCCACGTGTCGACATCATTGGCTGCGTAGAGCAAAACACAGTCGGCCTCCAGACTATCGCGGCCTGCGCGTCCGCTTTCCTGCTGATAGTTTTCTAGTGACCGAGGCATCTCGGCGTGAATCACAAAACGGACATTGCTTTTGTCGATGCCCATTCCGAAAGCGACGGTTGCCACGATGATGTTGACGTCTTCGTCGATGAAGGCATCCTGATTTTTCCGGCGATCCTCATCCGGCATCCCGGCATGATAAGGCAACGCGCGGAAGCCCAGCCGATTCAACGCCTCACTGGTCGCATCCACATTCTTGCGACTGATGCAATAGATGACTCCGGATTCCCCTTTGTGTCGATTCAGGATTCTCTGAATCTGCCCAATTGCATCCGTCCGCCGTTCGACTCGATATTGCAGATTTGGTCGATCAAATGATCCAACCAGAATATCGCAGTTCGTAAGCCCCAGCTGTTCCACTATGTCCGCGCGAACCTG
>CAMAXD010000122.1 GCA_945861975.1 Candidatus Kuenenia stuttgartensis
GATGCAGAGTCTCACATATTCACTCGTTTAACCCGTGGCCAACAGGCCAGGATTTCTTTGTTCCTTGCCTGTTGGCCACGGGTTAAACTGAATGATCACTTGCCGTTAAACGATTCAGGCAAGCCGATATTTTACTTCCTGTTCTCCAACGCATTAAAGAACGCATCAATGCCATCGCGAAACTCAGCGGGAGTCTGATCGTTGTTCGTCCCCGTGGCCTGACGAATCTCGCGTCTTTCAATCTGAGCATTTTGATCTGAGCCGGGACCATAGAGCTCCAAAGCCACCTGATCGGTATTGCCTTCTCCTCCGCCACCGGGATTCGAACCGCCACCACCACCACCCTTTGGATTGGCGCGTTTGGCCTGCAGCAGAAGCTCAATCACTTCCGTTTCAGCCGCAATCGCCTGCGGACCTGTATTGGGCTGACTCAGAATCTGAGTCGCGTCGGTCATCGCTTCACCAGCAGCCGACAGCAACTGAATTTCCTTCTCAAACTTCTGCTCACCCAGTGGCAGCGAGCGAATATCTGTCACGACGTTAACAAGTCGGTCGAAGAGTTTTCGCTGTGTCTCGGACTGAGCTTCTGCCTTGTCCTGATAAGCCACCACTTCTGTTTCTTCGCGGACCTGCTCCAGAGATCGAGTTTCCTCACGCAGATCCATTTCGCCTTCCAGGATTCGCATGACCTCAAGCACGATCGAAGGCGGCAGACTATCTCCTTTGCAGCCCTTGCATTGTCCGCACTTTGAGGCGGAAACGAGTTCCTCAGCCCAGCGATCCAGCGTATCGCCCCAGTATTCTGCCTTGGCGATCGCTTCACCAGTGCGATTATCCCGGACTCGATCTCCGAGATCGTTCAGCTTGCTGACGATTTCGTACTCTTCCATCTCCTTCAGAATGCGCTGAAATTTCTCTTCCTTACGACGATCGTAGTAAGCTTCCAGATCATCCTGGATCGTGCGAACTTTCTGACTTTGGCCCTGTTCGGTCGTGGCAATTCGTTCAGACTGCTCCTTCTGCTTTTCGCCCAGTGCAGTTTCACTGACACCAAATCCATCGAACAGAGTTCGATTCAGGGCTGTCGCGACCTCAAGCTGTTCACGAGAAGCTGCCTTCAAACGCTTAACGAACGTACTGTCTTCCAGGTCGTCCATGATCTTCTGCAGGTCCTCGCGGACTTTTTGGAATTCCGCCAGCAGATCAGTCTGCTCCTGCACCGCTTCGTCGACCTTTTCTTCAGCCGGATTCTCTGGCTGTTTCTTTTTCTCCGGAGGCGGCCCGCCCTGCAGAACCGTCGAAGGCAGACCAAACTTGCCTTTGCCGGCTTTCGACTCTTCTTTCTTTTCTGAGTCAGCATCTGCAGGATTCTGCTTGTTGAATCCTGACTCTGTATCAGTCAATTTCGGAACGGCCGGCTGCTCGGGGCCCGGCTTCTTGGGTTCGCCCGGTTCACCTGTTTGCGATCCCTTGTTGTTTCCCGCCTGAGGCGACGACTTCGCATTGGCGGTTGAACTCGCAGGCTTCTTTCCGGGAGCCTTCGCGCTTTGATTCAACAGATCGGCAACCGACGGCATGCGGTTCTCGCCAATGTTGCGAAGCTTCTGCAGAGCACCCGCCCATGTTTCCAGATGCCCGACCATCATCTCCTTGTTGCGCAGTGCTTGCTTGAGCAATTGATCGCCCTGATCAGTCACGGACGTCAGTCGATCGCCGTTCGCTCGTTCTGCTGCCGCCTGCTGTTCAATTTCACGGCGAGTTTCCGGAGCATTCAGTTGTTCCGGATCCATCTGACGAATCTCACGATTCTTATCGTGCAGACGAACTTCTTCTTCATACACATCATCAGCAAGACTTGACCAGCGACGCAATTGCTCCATCATCCACACCGCATGCTGATCCGGAGTCATCACATGCAGCACATACGCCGGCGAGTAAACTCGACCGCGCTCTTTCAGATAGTCTTCCACATACGCTCGCACTTCAATCGTCTGAGCTGGCACCTTGTCGGTGTCGGCACAGAATGTGGCTTTTGCCGAGAGAAGCTTCTTCTCCG
Source organism: Candidatus Kuenenia stuttgartensis (assembly GCA_945861975.1). Taxonomy (GTDB): domain Bacteria; phylum Planctomycetota; class Planctomycetia; order Planctomycetales; family Planctomycetaceae; genus SXXK01. The sequence goes on from CAMAXD010000122.1 coordinate 2,057, forward strand.
GCGCGCCGCCTTCGACCAGTTTTTCTCCCGCATCCGGATTCGGGTTATGAACAGGATGCTCAACGCCCTTCCATTCCAACCCAATCTGGCGAACGCCGAAATCGTCTCGCGATTGCAGGTCGAAGGTGATCACGTCCGTCGTGAGCACAACCTGCTGCGGCTCATCCTGCTGCAATATCACGCTTGGCTGACCGTCTTCAATGGCGTTGATCTTCAAACTGAAGGCCTCACGAGAAGTCAGGCCCAGTTCATCTCGCCAACGGAAATCAAGAACGTCAGATTCGGCGACCGTCAGTGGTGACGGCTTTACGCGATTCTTCTCGACAGTAGCGGGCTGATTTTTCACTGTGGCTTCGGCAAGGTTACGACTAACCTCTGCTTCGAACTCGGCGACAGATCCCTTCAACACAGAGATGGCTCCGCCACGTACATCAGCTTTGATCGGTTCTTTGTATTGCAGATACGCAGGCAACGTGATTGACGCCGAGAGTGAACTTAGTTCGGGTCGATTTGCTACCTCAACGGTAACGCCCTTGGTCAGGTCGCCAACACGAACATTCAATGTTCCTGTCTCAGTCTGCGGCGGCAACTTGAATTCGTAGTTCTGATTCTGCTTGCCTGCTTTCACCACAGGCTGACCTTCAAACTTCGCCGACGCCGAAGCAGGAGACCAGCGAGTTGATTCGGCCAGCTTTGCATCCAGGGAAAAATCCTCACCGTGCGGAACAACGATTTTTTTCGGCAGCCCATCAACCTGAGCAAACGTGTAACGATCGACACTTCGCCATGGCATCAGCCAACGAGACATCGCGTTGAAGCCAGCCGCTGGAACAATCGCCAACGCCAGAATCGCCAACACCGCAGGCACAGCGAGCGTCTTCGCCCAGAATCGATGTTTCGGTCGAGGGACCGCGTCTGAGAAATCTCGCTGACGAACAACCGAATCGACCTGATCAATCGCTGCCTGAGCCAGACGAGTACTGCTGCCCAGGTCTTTGTCGCTGTGAGCGAGTTCAACAATCCCCAGCAACTGATCACCCAGCGCGGGGAATTTATGTTTGAGCAGTCTTGCGACCTGCTCCATGCTGCGAGTGCCCCAGACCCAGCGATGACACTTCAGGGGAAACAGAATCGCCAGACCCACAGATCCTGAAAGCAACAGGCTCGTGCGAATCAATGCCGAGGTATCAATGAACCGGTCGATGATGAACACGGCCAGATAGGACAGGACAAGTCCAAAGAGGCCCGCCAGAATTCCTTCGGCAATTTTGACAATGCGAACGCGCTGACGAAACTGTTCTAGTCGCTTACGAGTGGAATCCGGAAGGCTCAATCCTCGGGAACTCATCATGCGATTCTCCAGATCTCACACACACGGTTTGAACGACGCTAACGCCCTGTTGCCAGATTCATCAACATCCCTGTTTTTGTCTGCCGAAAATCCAGCCCCGTCAGTTATCGAGGCCAAAGTATACTCCTGCAGGATCCCCTTTGGGGAGTGGCAATCGCTGACCCGGACAAAGAAATCCCCGGCAAATCAGGAAGCCTTCCACTCCGCAGATTGCCCACATTGTTATTGTTTCGTCAGCATTTCACCGCCGGGGACCAGTGATTTGACCTGTAGCGCAGTGACTCCAGGACATTGCTCGACGACATCGCCAGCTCGCCAAAACCCCATAGATTGAGGCTTTGGCGACTATAGTAAATGGCAGATCGCCATCGGCTCCGGCCTTGATTTTTGGCGGCGATCCCACATGGTCAGTCGTATCACGTTTGAAAAACCTGCAGGAATGATGGTGCTGGCGATGTTTTGAACGCCGATGGTATTTCACACTACACCTTGTGATCTGCGTGCAGGACGCTGTCGGTCGGGTGGGTTCTCCGAATCACTGGATTCGAGATGAGTGCACCCGCGAGTCGAATTGCGATTGAGACGAAGATCTAAGTGTGAAGTTGTCACTTCAGGCCTCTTCCATCCACACCAGCGTTTTGTCGCTGGTATTTTGTGTCTACCGAAAAAGGTGTGTGTTTCATGGTGTCTCCGATTCGTGTTGCCGTCACTGGCGCGGCAGGCCAGATTGGTTATTCTCTGATTTATCGCATTGCATCCGGGGAAGTCTTCGGACCTGATCAGCCCGTGATCCTGCATCTGGTGGAAGTGCCTCCCATCCTGAAAGCTCTGGACGGCGTTCACATGGAACTGGATGACTGTGCATTTCCAACGCTGGCTGGCGTTGTGAAGGCCGACAGTGATCATCTGGAAGATGGCTTCCGTGACTGTAACTGGGTTCTGTGCGTCGGCAGCGTTCCTCGCAAGGCCGGTATGGAGCGAGGCGATCTGATCCGCATCAACGGCCCGATCTTCACCAGCACCGGCCGCGCGATTGCTGCAGCGGCTGCTCCTGATGTTCGAGTGCTCGTCGTTGGTAATCCATGCAATACAAACTGTCTGATCGCGATGAACAACGCGAAGGGTGTTCCTTCTGATCGCTGGTTCGCCATGACCATGCTGGATCAGAACCGAGCGACCTCTCAGTTGGCTCAGAAGGCCGGTGTTCCAATCGCGGCTGTCAGCAACGTGGGCATCTGGGGTAACCACTCAGCGACACAGTACCCTGACTTCTATCATGCGAAGATCAATGGCAAGCCAGCAACCGAAGTGATCACCGATCACGAATGGCTGAAAGGCGACTTCATCTCCACCGTTCAGAAGCGTGGTGCTGCGGTCATCGCCGCTCGCGGCGCTTCCAGCGCGGCGTCAGCAGCGAATGCTGTTTTGGATACGGTGAAGGGCGTGATTCGTCCAACCGCAGCCGGCAGTTGTTTCAGCGCCGCGGTTTGCAGCGATGGCAGCTACGGCATTGAGCCAGGTCTGATCACGGGCTTCCCGCTGGTGAGCGATGGTAAGAAGGTTTCCATCGTGAAAGGCCAGACTCACAGTGAGTTCGCTCAGTCGAAGATCGACATCACGATCAACGAACTGCGCGAAGAGCGTGAGTGCGTAAAAGACCTGCTGAGCTAATCGTCGAAGAAGAAGAGCCCCATACGCCATTGGGGCCCGCCCCGGTGGTTCAACGGCCTCTGCACCACTTGGGGTTCGAGCTTTCTGGAGCGCCCAACTCTCAGCGGTGCTCACAAGAGCAGAAAACGAAAACGCCCTCCGAGTCATCTTCGGAAGGCGTTTTTTTTGGTAGACATTCAGCCGCTTGCATGGGAAGTCCCGTCGGCGGAGCGACGGGTGTACGGTGCGCCCGTCGCTCCGTCAACGGGATCCTTCTGCGATCCAAAAACGCTACAGCGTTCGAATTCCGGCCGTCAGTTCATCATCGATCGCTGGCTCGCAAAACGCGACGCTCACTTCATAGCCGCCGTTCGGGTAGGCTTCTTTGGTGGGAATGTACCATGGGCCACCGTCGCCGTAAGCAGCCGTTGCCACGAATCGATCTTTGGACAATTCCTGAGCACGCAACTGGTATTCGATAAAGCTCTCGGCGGGTAGATGGAGCAACGTAATATCATTAATCCGCAGTGAGCTGAGCACGATCGGGATGTTCTTCTCGTGTCGCTTCAACCACGCCAGTTCGTAAGCCGGACGATTGCGTCCCACAACAGTGTTTTGTTTGTTGCTGACCGCTGCGGCTAATTGCTCAGCATTCAAGCTCACGCGAGCCGGTGGAAGGATTTCGGCCGTTCGCCACTCCGCGTTCTCCACCGGCTGTCGCTGAATACTCTGCTCTGATGCCACGATACCATCGTAGATCCGCTTCGTCAGAATCGGTCGCATCTCTTTGGTGCCATCGTTGTACTTGCCGGCCGAAATATTTCCCGCACAACCTGTGAAGTAAATATGAGTCGTCTCGGGCTCTTCCTGCTGACGTTGTTTACGAGCCAACCCGGTGAAGTCGCTGGTCGCTCGTCCGTCACCGTAATAGCTCATCGGATGAGTCGCATAGTAGTGACAGGAAACCAGCTTTTTCTCACCGTTATAGTAGGCCACTGTTTTCAGATAAGGATCAATCAGGCCTTCCGTCATTGCTCGTAGCTTGGGATCCGTACAGGCACTGCCACGCATGCCGAGAATTTTCCCGGTTTCATCGACGTAGATTCGTCGATTTGAGGCCACTTCGACGACTTTGCCCTGGCCATGTCCGACATGAGTCACAGGCTCAGGCTTTGCAAGGCTCTCCTTGATCGCTGCCCGTGCTTTTTCGAGACATTCGCGAAAGAAAGGAACGTCGACAATGTGCGGCAAATCGCCTTCGGCCGCGACCAGGGCTTCGGCATCCAGACAAGCCATCGGGGCATTGTGCTGATGAACACAATGCACGGCGACGCGATCCGGAGTCGTCCCTGCTGCTTCCGCCATGGCTGTTCGCCATTCGACGTGAGCCTGATTCAGAATGCCGGTCCAGTCAACCGCGCAGACGACAACAGGATCACCGGCTCCCAGCAAGACGTATCCAATTGCTTCCAGCGGATCATCAACGGCTTCGATCGGCTTGATCCAGCCTCCGCAGCAAGAGTGTCCCATTGGCGGTGTGACATCGAAGCGAAACGGAGCAATTCGCAGGGACAAACCTTTTGCATTCGAGGACGCCGGCAATGTTTCGGACAACGCCAGACGTCCCATTCCCAGTGCAAGAGCACTGGCCGTGGAAGTCTGCAGAAATCGACGACGACGAAGTTTGGCCATGACGGATTCTCCTTCAGCCATGAAGAACAAGTGGCGGGATATCGGACAAGCAGCGGAATTGCATCGTGATCACTGCACCTCCATCTTGCAAGTCGCTGCAAAAACTCGTAGCGTGTCATGGACTACAGACCGACACTGGTCTCGGGGGTGTGATGACTTCCTTGTTGAACGTCAAGCCAAAGGCGTCGGCGCTCGCGAACCCTGAATTCCCAATTCTTATTCACATCAAAGGCTTCAACCACCATGACTTCAACGACGCGGCGTGAGTTTCATCAGAAGACTCTGGGAGCATTGTTGACGTGGTCTCTTCTTGACACGCTGTTTGCCGGAGATGCGTTTGCCAGCGATGTTCGTCCCGTCGCATCTCAGTGGCTGGCAAAGCTCAACTCAATGAGTCTTGACCTGAAGGGGAAAAAGCTTGAACAATTGGAATGGCAGAAGCAGGTAGAAGAACTCTTCAGCAAAGTCGATCTTCCGGAGTTGCTGCAGTTCATTGATTTCGAAAAGCTGACAGCCAACGTGAAATTCAAAGAACGAGGCGAATTGAGCCTTCAGGCCACTTTGCCGGAAGTTGAGGGCCTGCCCACAAAACTTGTCTTCGGGCATCAGGTGTTTGCTCTGAACAAAGGTCGGTCGGTGGTTCCTCATGGCCACGACAACATGGCCACTGCATTTCTGATTTTGAAAGGTAACTTCCACGGTCGTCATTTTGATCGACTGGAAGACGAAAAAGAGCACATGATCGTGAAGCCAACAATCGATGGCTCATTCGCATCCGGATCTTATTCCACCGTGTCTGACCTGAAGGACAATGTCCACTGGTTTACCGCCATGGATGATGGGGCGTTCATCTTCAATATTCACGTGATGAGCGTGAATCCCGGACGAACCGGGCGGGTTTACATCGATCCGGCGGGAGAAAAGCTGGCCGGAGACAAGCTCCGCTGCCGCAAGATTAATCATGTTCAGGCAGAAACGCTTTACGGCTAAAGCCGCGGTTACAATCTGATGCCAAATGACTGATGCGACAGGAATCGCCTGCTACACTCCCCTGAATATTATTGTCGGGTGAATCAGGTTCTCGGCGTCGTTTGGAAGAATTGTGTTGATCCGAATTGCTTTTGTCATCCCAACGCTGGATCAGTCCGGCGCTGAACGACAGCTCACTTTGCTGGCGATGGGGCTGCCACGGGATGAGTTTTCGGTTCATGTGATCGCGTTGAATCGAGGCGGCCCGTTTGCGGATGAATTGCGAGCCGCAGGGATCTCCGTGGAAGTTCTGGGGAAGCGATTCCGATTTGACCCGTTGACATATCGGCGTCTGCGGAGTTCACTGCGAACCGTCAAGCCAGATCTCGTGCAGTCATTTCTCTTTGCTGCGAACTCGTACGTCAGGCTCCCGGGAATCGCACCTGTGAACTGCCAGGTCGTGGTGTCCGAACGCTGTGTTGATTCGTGGAAGAGCGGTTGGCAACTGGCGATGGATCGACGACTCATCGGTCGCACGAATGCGATGACGGCAAACTCTGCCAGCGTGGCTTCGTTTTACGAAGCAGTAGGCGTCCCCGGGAATTTGATCACTGTTATCCCAAACGCTTTGCCCGGTGTGCCCGCGAGATATACTCGGGATCAGGCTCGAGAAATTCTTGGGCTGAGTCCCGAAGATCGCGTCGTTGGATTTTCCGGTCGGTTGGCTCCACAGAAACGATTGCCCGATCTGATCTGGGGATTTCAACTGCTGCATCAGGTCGTCGAGAATGCTCGCCTGGTAATCGTTGGTGAGGGCCCTGAACGCGATTCGCTCACCAGTTGCGCCAGCCAGCTGGGCTGTCGCGAAAAGATCGTTTTTACCGGACATCGAGCAGACGCGTGGCCGCTGCTGATAGCTCTCGATGCTTTTGTTTTGCCTAGTGAATTTGAAGGCATGTCAAATAGCCTGATGGAAGCAATGAGCCTTGGAGTTCCCTGCGTGGCCAGCGATATCGCTCCCAATCTTGAGCTGATTAATCACGAAGAGACCGGACTGATCTTTCCACTTGGAAAAAGCCCCGAGCTGACAAAGGCTCTTGTGCGAGTTCTGCAATCTCCCGAATTAGCCTCTAAGCTGGGTAACGCAGGCAGGCATCGGATTGAGACTCAGCATTCCGTCGATCAGATGGTGAACCGACATCGAACGCTTTACAAACAGCTGTTGAACGCAGGGAGATAAAAAGAGCCCGTCGACGGAGCGATGGGTGTGCGGTACACCAATCAGTCCATCAACGGGCTCTCACAGAAACTATTCTTCAAGCCACCACGCCACCGGGCCCGCCCTGGTGGTTCAACGGCTTTTGCACTACTGGGTTCCTCATCGTGCTGGTGCAAAAGCCAATAAACCCCCGCCGCAGGGGCGGGGGCGATTCAGTCTTAGACCTATTATCGAGTTCCCGGCTCATCAGCGGCGGTTGCAGTCCGCGAAGCCTTTTCAACGCGGCCACGAGATTCACCGGTCAGGAAGTTGTCCACTCGAGCTGACTTCTGCAGGCTTTCGAACGTCTCGCCAACAAGCTTCTGGACTTCGCGTTCTTCCAGTTCCGCGTGAAGTTGTGCTTCGACGTCTTCCGTTGAATGCTCAATCGGCTCTGTTCGGCCTTCGTACTTCAGAATCACGTACTGGCTTGGTCCCACCTGAATGATGCCGGAAACTTCGCCGACTTCTTTGAACTGGAACGCGGCTTTCCGCAGAGCTTCATGAGTTCCCTCGGAGTTCTTGCGAATCGGGGGAATTGTACCGCCGAGTGCTCGGCTGTTGGCTTCAACAGAATAATCGCGAGTCAGGCTTTCGAAGTCATCAGGATTCGATTTGATTTTCTCCCACATTTCTGTGGCGCGGCGAGGATTATCCAGCACGATCATACGAGCCTTCACTCGTGGACCGTAGTTGTCTTCATAGGCCATCTTCAGCATCTCACGAGTGATCGTGACTTCTTTGCCAGCCAGCTTCTTCAACGCCAGCATTGGCCAAATGATATCGCGACGATACTGTTCAGCATTGAGTCCTCGTTCTGCTTCCAGCATCTTGTACCACTGATCAACAGCCAAACCGAATTTTTTGGAGATTTCAACAATCTCCTGATCAACTTCAGCTTCTGAAACTGTCACACCATTCTCGGCACAGGCCTGACGAATGATGGTCCGGCTGATCATGTTCTCAAGAACTTCTTTGCCATGCTTGGCCACGCATTCTTTGGCCAGGGCTTCGTATGTGATCGCTTCACCGTTGACTCGGGCAAACGCTGTCTTCGTTGCTTCAGACTCAGCAGGGATCGCCGCTGTTGCCGCTTTTTGCTCAGCCGCCTGGCTGCTGCGAGCACGCCAGACCTGCATGCCGATTCCAGCAGCAATCACGATAATGAGTGTACCGCCAACCAGAACACTGCCGCGTCCCGTGCGATTTCGTGTGACAGGCTTGGTAATGTTCGAAACAGGGGCATCCTGCATGACGAAGTCTCCTGAGAAGTGAGTCATCTCGGAACGAAGAGGGTGAGAAAGAGAGAGAGGATTTTGGGATGGGTGTTGCCGATGATGGCAAGGTTCACACGGCTCAACGGGCCGGCTTGTTTCCGATCAGCATTTTCCACCGTTTCGCGTCTGGAAAACTGCCCGATTAGACGGGGTTATACGGAGAATTTGAAAAACGGGTCAAGTTCGGTTTTTCCCTGCACAGTGTGCGTCCAACAGAATTGAGAAACCGGCAGATTCTGCTACAATTCCCGCTTGGCATATGTGCGACATAAATCATTGTCGCAAAAGAACTTGCGATTGCTCAGTCATTTTAGGAGATCTTCCGCTTGTCCACCGACAATCCTCAAAGCGACAGCAGTCTGCCTTTTGATCCTCGAGTGCTCCGGACGGACATTCAAAGTGAGATGCAGACCAGCTATCTGACTTATGCGATGAGCGTCATCATCAGTCGCGCTTTGCCGGATGTTCGAGATGGCCTGAAGCCATCACAGCGTCGAATTCTGGTCGCCATGAACGACCTGAATCTCGGCCCAACCGGTGGTCGAAAGAAATGCGCGAAGATCGCCGGTGACACCAGCGGTAATTATCACCCTCACGGTGAAGGTGCGATTTATCCGACGCTGGTCCGTATGGCTCAGGACTGGGTCATGCGTGAAGTGCTGATCGACAAGCAGGGGAACTTCGGTTCGCTCGCCGGTCTTCCTCCGGCGGCCATGCGATACACCGAAGCTCGTCTCTCGACTGCTGCCGCCGAGATGATGCGCGACATCGATCGCGAGACGGTCGACTATACGCCGACCTACGATAACGATCGCCTTGAACCTGTTGTCTTGCCCGCGCGCTTCCCGAACCTGCTGGTGAATGGTTCAAACGGGATCGCAGTGGGTATGGCGACCAGCATTCCTCCGCACAATATGGCGGAAGTTTGCGAAGCGGTCATTCGAGTCATCGATAATCCTGATCTGATGCTCGATGAACTGCTCGACGCGATGCCAGGCCCGGACTTCCCGACCGGTGGTATCATCTGCGGGACGATGGGCATTCGCCAGGCATTCATCACGGGTCGCTCAACGCTGACATTGCGATCCCGCACGCACTTCGAGACAGAAGGCAAAGCGGACGTTATCGTGGTGACTGAAATTCCATATCAGGAAACTCGCGACCGCATTCGTGAAAAACTGGAAGTGCTGGTCCGCGACGAACGCATCGCCGGGATCTCGCGCATTGTCGACCTTACAGACCGCAACGTGCCTTCGTGGCAAGTGCGGCTGCATATCGTGCTCAAGCGAGATGCCGATAAGGATGTTGTACTGAATCAGCTTTACGAATTCTCACCGCTGCAGACCACAGTCAGCGTAATTATGCTGGCTCTGGACGGTAATCGTCCGCAGTTGATGCCGATTCGCACGATGCTGGATGCGTTCATCCGTCATCGCGTTGACGTGATTCGTCGCCGCACGGAATTCATGCTGCGAGAAGCTCGCAAGCGAAAGCATACCGTTGAAGGCCTGTTGCTGGCTCAGATCGACATCGACCGCATCATCAAGACCATTCGCGATTCTGCCAGCCGAGCAGCCGCGAAAGATGCGTTGCAGACGATTCCGATTCCATCAGCTCTGGTTTCGCGGGCTTTGGGCGACGACGGTTTCAGAGCATTTGTGCTTGAAAACGGAGAAGCGACCGATTACTTCCTGTCGCTGAATCAATCCGAAGCGATCGTTTCGATGCAGCTCGGTTCGCTGGCGAATCTGGAACGCGAAAAGCTGGTTGCCGAACACCAGCATCTGCTCGATAACATCGCAGAATACCTGCGTCTGCTGTCTGACGAATCCAACCTGCGAGCGGTTGTGCGAGCCGACATGGAAGAGCTGAAAGCTCGCTTCCCGAACAAACGCCGCACGACAATTTCGGAAGAAGAACTGGGCGACTACGACAAGGAAACGCTGATCGCTGAACAGCCGATGGTCGTGACGATGTCTCAGCGAGGATACATCAAACGCACTCCGCTGGATGTGTACGAAGCTCAGAATCGCGGTGGCAAAGGCATCAAAGGCGCAACGTCGGACGAAGAAGATCCGATCGCTCACCTGTTCGTTTCCAGCACTCATGATTATCTGCTGTTCTTCACCGACAAAGGCAAGGTTCATTGGATCAAGGTTTACGATCTTCCGCTGCAGGCTCGCACTGGTAAAGGCCGTGCATTGGCAAACCTGATGACGCTTGAGGAAGGCGAAGGCATTGCTAACTGCTTTAACGTGCGTTACTTCCCGGATGACAAATATCTGGTTATCGCAACGCGACAGGGTATCATTAAGAAGACCGCGCTGTCGGCCTATGGACGTCCTCAAAAAGGCGGCATCATCGCAATTCGTCTCGACGATGGAGATGCCCTCGTCGACGTGCGAATTGTTGAAGGTGACAACGATCTGATTCTGTCGACGTCAACCGGCATGGCCATTCGGTTCAACCACGAAGACGCTCGGCCGCTTGGTCGTGCAACTCGCGGTGTGAAGGGGATCAACCTGTCGAAGGGCGATATTGTTGTTGGCATGGTGGTTGCAGATCCTGAGCGGACGCTGTTGAGTATCTGCGAACACGGCTACGGCAAACGCACTCCATTTGGACCGGCCGATGTGGCTCCTGACGACGCTTTGCCAACTGATGATACTGTAGTATCGAGTGATGACGCCGTTGTCGCCGATGAGCCTGCGGAAGCAGAATTGGGTGATGAATCCAGCCCTGGCGGCAACATGAAATATCGTCGCCAGCGTCGAGGCGGCAAAGGGCTTCGCGACATCAAGACGACAGCTCGCAACGGCAAGGTCGTGGACGTATTAAGCGTCATTGATTCCGACGAAGTGCTGATGGTCACTTCCCGCGGCAAGATCCAGCGTATTCGAGCCTCAGACATCAACACCATCGGCCGTAATACTCAAGGCGTCCGCATCATCCGCCTCGATCAGGACGACACGCTGGTGTCCTGTGCAGTTATTCCTGGTGACGTGATCGACGAACAAGCTGCAAGAGCTGCGGCGGCTCTCGCGAAGTTAGCGGCAGAGACGCCGCTTGTCACGCCGGCTCCGGAAATCGCACCTGTTGAAGAAGAGGATGGTGAGTAACCCGGCGGCTTTGTTTGAGTGATTGCCGTGAATTCGGCGAGGCGAGGGAAACTCGCAAAGTAGCCGTCTCGCTCCGCCGAGACGAGCCTTGCAGTGCCCTTCGCCGCGTTATCAGGCCTGCTGATCCGCACTACACGTTGGCACATGGGGCTCTGCATTGGTTATTGAACGTGCAACCTGGAAGGCACATCTCGGCGGAGTGAGATGGCTACATTAGGAGGTTGGTGAAAGCGGCTTGGAGTAATGCAGATACTCCGTCGGAGCTAGCTTAGCTTTCACGCCGTTGTTGGCGATGTATCGGCGGAGGTGGTAGAACTGCTCTTCTGATCTCACGAGATGATCGAAACCATCCTGTTGCCAAAACCGACCTTTCGTCTTGAGTTCTCGATTGATCTTATGGGCGGTGAAGTGTTTCCACGAATCACACTGAGCCAGCATTGCGGTTTCATTCAAAAACGCGACCAGCACGTGGATATGATTTGGCATTACAATGAAGTCGAGAAGCTCGTATCGATCACCGTCAAAATGATGTAAACTGTTCCCCACGATTTCTGCAATCTCTCGGCAACGCAGAACGCACGCTCCATGACATGCATCAAGCTCGTCATGCCAGCGTTTCGAGAAATGGTCATAGAACTCCTCTTGAACCGATTTGTCCAGTTGCTGAAGCTGGTATCGCCAATTGGAAGCCGTGGGATTGATCCCGTGTAATCGCAGCCAGCGTCCTCGCTCGCTCCGCCATCGTTCAACGACCTCCAGCGGAATTGAATCGTCCGTGCGCCACGTCAGAAAACAAACCGCTCCGGGCTGAAGCCAATGAGGCAAACGCCGCTCTATGACGGTGTACTCTGCATTGCGATCAAAAAAGTGCAGTTCCATGTGCGCCAATGTAGCCGTCTCGCTCCGCCGAGACGAGCCTTGCGGGGCCCTTCGCCGCGTTATCAGGCCTGCTGATCCGCACTACACGTTGGCACATGGGGCTCTGCGTTCTTTGTTGAACGTGCAACCTGCGAGGCACATCTCGGCGGAGCGAGATGGCTACGTTGCTCCGCCGAGACGAGCCTTGCGGGGCCCTTCGCCG
>CAMAXD010000123.1 GCA_945861975.1 Candidatus Kuenenia stuttgartensis
GGCGACTGTTGTGTGCCTTTTGTCTTTCCCATGGCTGGCACAGTTGGATGGCTGGCACAGTTGGATGGCCGGCACAGTTGGATGGCCCTATTACCCGAGCGGCCCTATTACCGATCGTGGGTTTGAACCCCATTCGAGCTGGCATTGCAGCAACTCCTGAGACCAGCGACTTCACGAGCGTGAAGGAACGGATAGCAGCAAACGTCGAGTCTACCGATCTCTCGCGGGAACTCAACCGCAGCGAAAGATCGCGATGGTTTCGAACCCTTATCGATTTCAGCGTCTGCTGTTGAAGAGTTTTCTGAAGCTACTCCGGACGCAGCAACATTTGCCGGAATAATGATCGACCGATCAACCTTATGATTCGGGATTGAGTAGGTTGTTGAAGCGATCCTGGGTAAGATCCACAGAGAACACTGAGATCACAACCGCCATGCTGTCCGGAGCCAGCTCGATGAATCAGGAAGAATTGCGCAACACATTGACCGCCCTGCACACGCAGCTTTCCAGTATTGGCGAGATCGACACGGAAACTCAGGCGATGCTGCAAACCGTCACCAGCGACATCCAACGACTGCTGGAGCCCAACGTGACCGGGGCCGCAGTTGAGGAATCCAGCGACTCTCTCGCGGAAAGACTACGAACGACTCTGATTGAATTCGAAGCGCGGCATCCTCATGTCGGAGGCTTACTGGAACGAATCACCGACGGCCTGTCCAGTATGGGAATCTGATTGCGATTCTGCGGGAATCCGATGATTCCAAGTCGCGGAACTGATCAAGCGTTTTGCGTTCCTTGCCCGTTGCCCCCTTTGCTCATGTCGGCCAGTATGTTCCTGAACCTTTCTCTTTCTCCATCGGGACGACTTTCGTGCGAGCCGGAACTGCTGCAGGATGACGAGCATGTTGCTCGAATTGCAGTCGATGAAAACATCGCCGAACAACTGCTGACAGGGTTTCGGGAATCAGCGGCTTCCGCATTGCTGCAACTTGCTGCGGTCAGCAATAAAGTCACGCTGCCTCTGGAGTTTGTGTTCTGGAGGAACTGGGCGCATCGATTCCTGAAGGCGATCTCTCAACTGGATGATGAACACTTCGCCGACCTGGAGAAGCTCGCCAGGTCCGGCAAGTCCACGATCACAGCGAAAGGTGGCCATAGAACTCTGGCTCCTCCGGATGAGTTGGCTCTGGCTGTTATTGTCTCTGAATCGCCGCCGATGCGCGGGTTGGAATTTCTGACCAGCGAGGTCCTGAGAAGTCTGTGGGCTGAATTCCTCATTGAGTTTCTTGCTCGATCGCATCAGACGGACGGAGGTTGTCGCCAGTTGCTGTTGTCGCTGAACCCTGAAGCGCAGCTCCTGGGGCGAGTGACTTTTCATCTGGCGGAGAACAAGCGTGATCCCGACCGCCCGTTTGCCTTTCTTGCCACTTATGCTCATCGACTCTCGGCAAAGGCTCAGGTGCAGCATCTGCCATTGGGCGAAGCTCTGCGACAGTATGCGGCGGAGCGTGATCAGGCCAGGTTAACCGAACTCCTTGTCCCTGTTCGAACGGCGGCCAGCCACAGTGAGATTGTCGGAAAGTTGCTGTCATCGCGAGCGATCTTTCAGCCTCAGGCATGGACGGTCTCGCAAGCCTATCGTTTTCTGAGCGACGTGGCGATCATGGAAGACGCAGGGCTGAGTGTTCGAGTACCGGACTGGTGGAAATCGCGACGACAGGCTCGACCACAGGTTCAGGTTCGGATTGGCGAAACGAAAACCAGTGCAGTGGGGCTGGATAGTCTGCTCGACTTTTCTGCCAGCCTTGCGGTCGATGGCACACCGCTCACCGATGCTGAGCGTCGGCAGCTTCTTGCCGCCACCGATGGCCTGACGCTCCTGCGCGGAAAGTGGGTCGAGGTCGATCAGCAAAAGCTCAACGAAGCACTCAAGCAATGGAAGGAACTCCAGGACGAACATGCTGACGGAATCTCGTTCCTTGAAGGCATGCGACTGCTGGCCGGAACGTCGTTGCAGACAAACGAGTCTGTGTCAGATGACGTGATGCAATGGTCATCCGTAACCTCTGGAGCCTGGCTGTCGGAAGTGCTTCAGCATTTGCGTGATCCCAATGGTATTGTCGGTTGCGAACCGGGCACGGGATTGCAGGCAACGCTCAGGCCGTATCAGGCAGACGGCGTTCGCTGGCTCTGGTTTATGACTCAGCTGGGACTGGGTGCGTGCCTTGCGGATGACATGGGGCTCGGTAAGACGATTCAGGTAATTGACCTGATCGTGCAGTTGAAGGATTCGAGCAGCAAACCCGCTTCATCGAAGAACTCTCGTGCAAAACCGCATACTGATGTCGCTCCGTTTCTGCTGATCGTCCCTGCGTCATTGATTGGAAACTGGAAACAGGAACTCGACAAATTTGCTCCACAGTTGAAAGTTTTTCTGGCCCATCGGTCGGAATGCGATGCGACAACTCTCGAAAAGATTGCGAAGAAGCCCGCAGCGGAACTGGCAGGTTACGATGTCGTCATCACAACCTACACGCTGATTCGGCGTTCGGCGTGGCCCCTGGATGTCCACTGGAAAATGGTCGTGCTGGATGAAGCTCAGGCCATTAAGAATTCCGGTTCGGCGCAGTCAAAGTCGGTACGAAAACTGAAATCCTCCGGGCGAATTGTGTTAACCGGGACGCCTGTGGAAAACCAACTGGGTGATCTGTGGTCGCTGTTCGACTTCTGTATGCCGGGGCTGCTGGGAACAGTGAAGCAGTTTCGAGACTTTCTGAAGCAGATGACAAAGAATCAGAATTCCGGAGCGGTTTCTGCGTTGCGCAAGCTGGTGCGACCTTACATTCTGCGACGCATGAAAACGGATCCTCGCATTGTTCCTGACCTTCCGGACAAGACCGAGGTCGCGGTGGAATGTGGATTGTCGAAGAAGCAGGCGGTGCTCTACGAGAAGCTCATCGCTGACGTCGAGAAACAACTGAAAAGCGCCGATGGCATCCAGCGAAAAGGTCTGGTGTTGTCGATGCTGATGCGGCTGAAGCAGCTCTGCAATCATCCGGATCAATTTCTGGATCAGACGGCATTTGATCCGACCGAAAGCGGCAAGTTTCTGAGTCTTCGTACGGTTTGCGAACCTATCTGCGAACGTCAGGAGAAGCTGCTGGTGTTCACGCAGTTTCAGTCGATGTGTCAACCGCTGGCCGATTTTCTGGCGGGAGTGTTTCGCAAGCCTGGTCTTGTGCTGCACGGTGGTGTTGCAGTGGCCAAACGAAAAGACCTGGTGAAGCAGTTTCAGGAGCGTGATGATATTCCGTTCTTTGTGATCTCCGTGAAGGCGGGTGGTACTGGACTGAATCTGACAGCTGCCTCGCATGTTGTCCACTTTGACCGCTGGTGGAATCCGGCTGTTGAAAACCAGGCCACGGATCGAGCTTATCGAATCGGCCAGAAGCGAAATGTGCTGGTGCATAAGTTCGTCTGCAAGGGGACTCTGGAAGAGCGTATCGACCAGATGATCCGCGACAAACAGGAACTGGCCGACGGTGTGCTGGGCGAAGGCAGCGAGCGATTGCTGACGGAGATGAGCGATTCCGAGCTGATGAAATTCGTCGCTTTGGATGTCACCCGAGCAGCGCTGGACGACTAAGGTCCCGTACGCGGGAGTCGAACTCATGCCTGGCAGGTTAACTCGGGCTGCTTCCCTGCAGGAACGACTTCTCTGCTTGACGCTTCGGAGAAACTGCTCCGTCACAATTGACGCTGCGGCAAGTATGGTTCAGAGTTTCGCAAGGTGTGTTTACTGGCAGCTTCACTGCGAAGGGATTCCTTATGAGTTGGGGACGTTACGACTTTGCGCCGTATGTACCGGTCGCGCAAAAGCTTGGCAAGGCCGTGAAACTTGCCGCCCAGGTGGCGAAGAAGCAGAAGCGAGAACCCGCCCCCGTCAAGCTGCAGGGGCGAACGATCGCCAAAACATTTTGGGGCAAGGCGTGGTGTGACAACCTGACAGCCTATCAGGACTTTTCCAACCGCCTGCCGCGCGGTGCGACCTATGTTCGCAATGGATCGGTCGTCGATCTGGTCATCCATCCTAAAAAAATCGCAGCGATCGTGGCGGGTTCTGAACCCTATACCGTCAAAATTGAAATTACTGAACTGGACGCCAAGCGATGGAAGTCCATCCGATCAGAGTGCAGTGAGTCGATTGATTCGTTGCTGGATCTGCTTTCGGGCAAACTTTCAGACGGCGTGATGAAGCGGCTGACGGATCAGAAGTCTGGACTCTTTCCAGCGCCTCGTGAGATCCGGATGTCATGCAGTTGCCCGGACTACTCTTCCTGCTGCAAACACCTGGCAGCCGTGATGTACGGAGTCGGCGCACGATTGGACAGCCAGCCAGAATTACTGTTCCTGTTGCGCGGTGTGGATCATCAGGAGCTGGTGTCACAAGCCATCGCCGCCGGTAATCTGGATCGTGAGCTGTCTGCCGTGGACGACAATGGACTAGGAACGCTGGATCTTTCTGAGCTGTTTGGAATTGAACTGGACAGCAGCAAGCCAGTTGCCATCGTGTCAGGTAAAGTGAAAGCGGGTAAAGTGAAAGCGGGGCAACTGAAAGCGGGAACAAAGAACGCTTCGTCTGGAAAGGTTGCGGACCTTGCGGCGAAAATCATGCAGCCGTCTAGGCAAAAAAAAGCAGCGAAGAAAGCAGCGAAGAAAGTTCCGTCCGGAAAGAAGGTGGTCAAACTCGAGTTGCCAACCGGGAGCAAAAAGGCTGAACTGCAGACGCCCGGCAAGAACGCATCCGGTCCGAAAAAGCTGGTTGTGAAAGAATCGGCCTCGAATAAAAAGTCGCCAACAAAGTCGCCAACAAAGAAGAAGGTCGCGACAGGAACAAAAGCAGTTGCGAAGTCTGCTGCAAGGCCCGTGAAGCGACCGAAAGGAACCGGCTGAAATCTAATTCCTGGGATTTGAGATCTCAAATTTCACGTTTGATATTGGGAGTTCGAACAGACTGCCGCAAAGACGCCTGATTGCACTTCGGCAGCAACAAAAGAAGCCCGTGATTATGTCATCGTCAACCGTGGAACTGATATTTGCAGACGGCACATTGCTGCTGACAGGTGTTCCGACCGAGCAACTGCGAGATTGGTTTCCGCAGGTGCTGTGGGCGATCGATTCGCGTGTTGGAGCGATGCGGTGCGATGCCATTGAGTATCCTCACATTGCCGACGGACTGCGTCAGCGCCGGATTGCGTTCAACGATTCGCTCGATCAACCGCGGGAGGTTCGCTGGAAAGCAGAGTTGACCTGCGAACTGCGTCCGGAGCAGACGGATGCCGTCGATGCGTGGATGAACGGAGGCCAGCGAGGCTGCGTCGTAATGCCGACCGGAACCGGCAAGACGGAAGTCGCTCTGCGAATTATGCAACTGACGAACGTAGCAACACTGGTTGTCGCGCCGGTTCGGGATCTGATGTACCAATGGCATCGGCGAATTCTGAAGAGCCTGAACTACGACGCCGGAATCATCGGCGACAGTGTTTTTCGAGTTTCTCCGGTCTCTGTCACGACCTACGATAGTGCCTGCATCCATATGCCAAAACTGGGAGACCAGTTCGGGCTGATTATCTTTGACGAGTGTCATCATCTGCCCGGTCAGATTCGTCGCGATGCCGCTCGCATGTGTGCTGCGAGGGCTCGTTTGGGATTAACGGCAACTCCGGAACGAGCCGACGGACGACATGCCGATCTGAAACAACTGATCGGTCCGACCGTCTACGAACTGGCGATCAGCGAAGTCCGCGGCAAGTCCCTGGCGGATTACGATATCGTCCGAATTCCGGTTCATCTGAGCGACAACGAACAACGACGATACGATCTGCTGGCGGAAGAAGTCAGCACGTACATGTATGGGCAGCGTCAGGAGAACGCGCTGTTCAGCTGGGAAGATCTCTGTTCGTCCAGCGGTGCATCCACGGAAGCTCGTCGTGCCATGAAAGCGTTCTATGCGAAGAAGGCGATTGAAGATCGAGCCGAAGAGAAACTCCGTACTTTGGAGGACCTGTTTCGACTTCACGCACGCGAACGCTGCATCGTGTTTGCCGGATCGAATGCAATGGCCCGTGATGTTTCACTGAGGTTTCTGATTCCCTGTCTGCTGAGTCACTGCGGGAAGAAAGAACGTCTGGACATTCTTGAGGGATTTGCGGCGGGAGATTACCTGGCCATCGTGGCCAATCAGGTGCTGGATGAAGGTGTGGATGTTCCTGCGGCCAAGGTCGCGATTGTGATCGGCGGGATGTCCTCTTCCCGCCAGGCTCGCCAGCGACTTGGCCGTATCCTTCGCCGCAGTGGCGATCGACGCGCGATTCTGTATGAAGTCGTATGTGCCGGAACGAACGACGAAAAGCGATCACGGATGAGAAGAAAACACGACTCATTTCGTGGCACTCGCCGAAAGCCGGGGCGATAGCCGTGCTCACTCGCGAACATGCGATTGCAGAGTACGACTTTAAGCGAAGACTGATCCTGCCAGATCGTCTCAACGTGCGGGATCACGCGCAGTATCCGGCGCTGGCCGAGCGAATGCTGGATGTTTATCGGCAGGGCATCGGAAGACGTCGGCGAGATCTGCATCGAGACATTCATCGAGTCTTTGAGGATGAAACTGAGTGCCCGTTGCGGCGTATCGATGCGTTCTGCAAACTGCTGGATGATCAAGCCGTTTATGCCACCGCGGCTCGGCGGAATGCGGCCACGTTGCGACGACAGGTGTTTCGCGTGGCGGCTCAGTTTCATCCGCTGGTGATTCAGAAAGATTCGCTGTTTGAAAAGTCCGCAACGGATGTTCAAAAACTTATCGCCGGTCAACTGGGGCGAGACTGGCAGGAGATCTGTGACGAACTATTCGCCGATGTGGTGGAATTCCATCGGCTGGATTCGTTCGAAGGATATCCGTCGGCTCGACCACTATTATCTCGCTACAACGTAGCCCAGATTCAGGCAAGCTTGTTTTCAGCAATCTCGATGACGGTCAAAGCGACTTCCGACTTCAAGCGAATTCTTCGAGCCGCGCGGCTGGCGCGGCTGATGCATACGATTACAACTCCGTCGCCAGGGATGTATCAAATCGAACTCACGGGGCCGGCATCGGTGCTTCGGGAAACTCGTCGCTACGGTGTGAATATGGCCAGATTTCTGCCCGTATTGATTTGCTGTACGGACTGGTCCATGCAGGCCGTTCTGGAAACTCGAACCAGCAAATGGAAAATGGGGCTCACATTGAGTTCTTCAGACGGACTGCAGAGCCATTTGCCGTCGGATGCCGAGTTTGATTCGTCGGTCGAGGCGGATTTCTATGAAAAGTGGGGCGAAGAAGAACGTGGGGGGTGGCGTCTAATCCGTGAGGGTGAAATTCTTCACGCCGGCCAGAAAACATTCGTCCCGGATTTTGTACTGCAACATGCGTCGGGCCGTCGAGTCCTGATGGAAATCGTCGGCTTCTGGACGCCCGAGTACATCCAGCATCGCATGGAAACATTACGAGTATTCAGGGACGTGCCGATCCTGCTGGCCATTCAGGAATCATCGGCCGAAAAATTCGCCGACGCGGCGTCACATACATCCATCGTTCGTTACAAGACAGTTTTACTGGTCAAGCAGGTCATGGAAGTCCTCTCTACGCAACTGAACAGCGACAGATAGTTAAGAGCAAAACGCAGGGCAACTCCGCTTCGGAAATCGCTGACTCTGCCCATTTTTCCTGCCTTTTCGTCAATGTCTGAAAAACTTCAAAATCCCGCGCTGCGCTGTTCATGGAATGGGCTCTTTCGTGATAGAGGAGGCACAGAAGTGCCGCGATGGGGTTGTCTTGTTGAGGAATTGCCGTCATGACTTCCGTACTTGTTGCTGACTCAAAGTACCAATTTGTCCCGCCACACGAAGGAAAACTGTGGCCTCGCCTGCTCGGGCGATTGATGCCTCATTTTCTGAGACGCAAGCACGGCATCACGGAAATCGAAGTGCGGGGCGATGACGCGATTGGAAAGCTGCTGGCGTCCGGACACGGAATCCTGCTGGCTCCCAATCATTGCCGGATGTCGGACGCTATTGTCCTGCAAAGTCTGTCTCGAAAATTGAGGCAGCCCTTCTTTGTCATGGCCAGCTCGCATCTGTTTCGAGGCAGTCGATTGCTCGCCTGGCTGCTGCGACGACTGGGCGCTTTCAGCGTCTATCGAGAAGGGATCGATCGGCAGGCTGTTCAAAAAGGAATCGACATTCTGGTCGAAGGTCGGCGACCACTGGTGCTGTTTCCCGAAGGTGCGCTCAGCCAGGCGAACGACCATTTGAACGAGCTTCAGGAAGGCGTCTCATTCATCGCTCGTTCCGCCGCCGCGAAGCTTGAAAAGACAACCGTGGAGTCAACTTCGTCACCGCGCAAGGTGTACACGGTGCCGGTCGCAATTCGATATGTCTATGAAGGCGACATCGAAGCCACGGCCGGAGCAATGCTGAGCAGCATCGAAAAGAGACTGTCCTGGAAAACTCAGGAAGGGCAGTGTCTGGTCGAACGAATCTATCGCGTCGGCAATGCTCTGCTTTCACTGAAGGAACTGGAATACCTCGGACAATCCCATACCGGTGAACTGGACGAGCGACTCACTCGGTTGATTGATCATCTGCTGACTCCGCTGGAGATCGAATGGTTGGGCGGTGCAAAAGAAGGAGCGGTAATCCTGCGAGTCAAAGAGCTACGGCGAGCCATCCTGCCAGCCATGATTGACGGCAACCTGGCTCCCGCTGAACTCGATCGTCGCTGGAAACATCTGGAAACCGCGGGCTTCGCACAGTCGCTCAGTCTCTATCCAGCTCGGTATGTCGCTTCAAAGCCAACCGCAGAGCGTATTCTGGAAACGGTCGAACGATTCAACGAACACCTGAACGGCGATGAGACAGTTCACGGACCGATGAAGGCCATCATTCAGGTTGGCGAACCGATTGAAGTCAGTCCCAAACGCGACCGCAGCGCGAAAGTAGATGCATTGATGCAGTCTGTGGAACAGCAATTGAAACAACTGTTGGACGTGACAGCCGCAGATTGTTCGATGTACTCGAAGCGAACGTTGTAGAGCGTGTGAGATTAACCAATCCCGTCGGCGGAGTGACGGGCGTACGGCACACCCGCCGCTCCGTCGGCGGGATTCGCGAATCAGGAATCCATATCCATGAATACCAGTGTCTCCAACTATCGCCGACAGCAAGTCACAACGATCGGCACCATGTACATCGGGTACGCCATGTCGATGGTACTGCGCATGATTCCCACGGTCGCGGGGACGTCAATTCGCGAAGATGCATCGCTGGGAATCGATCTCGAAAGCTGGGGTAAGGTCCTGGCAGCGGGAACATGTGGAGCACTCACCGGAAAATTTCTGTGTGGCTGGGCGGCCGATAAGTTCGGAGGCAAGCGGACGTTTACGATCGCCTTGTTCGTGGCATCGCTGTTTGTCGGGCTCTTTGCCATGTCGTCTTCGCTCATCATGTTTCAGGCGACGTTCTTTGTGACGCTGATGGCTCAGGCGGCCGGATGGCCCTCGATGACAAAAATCATTGTCAACTGGGTGGCACCGAAACAATATGGTCGAGTCTGGGGAATTCTGTCAACCAGTTCCCGAGTCGGCACTTTGACGGCCACGTTTGTTCTGGGATCGCTGCTCGCGTGGATCTCATGGCGCGGGATGCTGTGGATCGCGGCCGCAGCGGGAATGGGAATCGCCGTGTTTTATGCGATCGCCATGAAGGATAAACCCGATACGGCAATTCCGGATGACGATTGCGAAACCCCAACGGATCCCACGGGCTCGACATCGGCCAAGGCACCCCACGCATTTGACGGGATGTCGCTGCTTCAGACATTGCCGCATTTCTTCGCCAGTCTGCGGTTCTGGTTAATTTCGGGCAGCCTGATGGGACTCACAATCCTGTGGGATTTCCTGCTGATGGTCCCGATGTATCTGCAGGACACTTTATCGCTCGACACGGCACAAGCTTCCCGAGCAGCCTCGGCGTTTCCTCTGGGAAGTCTGATCTCCGTTTTGATCGGTGGGTTCGTGTTTGACCGGCTTGACCGCAAGACGATGGCCTGGGTGATGGCGGGATTGCTTTTGACAGCGACCGGCTGTCTGCTGGTCTTCGCCACGCTGCCGCAGTTGCAGCTCACAGGCACGACCGCCATGCTCGTGTCACTGATGTTGCTGTTCCTGTTCGGGCTCTGTCTGTCTCCATGCTATTACATCCCCGCCAGTGTGTTCTCCATCGACTTCGGTGGACCGCATTCCGGATTCCTTGTGGCCATCCTTGATGCGATGGGTTTTGCGGCAACGGCAGCGTTCTACTACTTTGGCGGCGGGATCGCACAGAATTCCGGATGGAGCACGTTTCTATTTGTGCTCGCCGCAGTATGCCTTTGGTCGTTGTTCGCCACTTTCTTCTTTATGCAGCGGGAAGCCAGAAATCTGCGCCGCAGAACGACGGCAGCACTATCGCAATCGGCGTCAAAGCCATGAGCCTCTGAACTGAAACAACACATTCGACAAAGACACCGCGACAGAATCCCCAAACCGATTCACTCCGACTACAATTGCTGGCAGTTCAGTTACTGCTAATTGTCGGATCGGCCCTGGTGAACATCAGCGAGCAACAATTCGAGCGTTATCGAAACTACCTGCGGTTCCTCGCCCGAACGCAACTACCAACACACCTGCGCGCTCGGATGGATCCATCGGATATCGTCCAGCAATCAATGTTGCAGGCTCATCAGGCGGCGGAAGATTTTCGAGGCACCAGTGAAGCCGAACTGATGGCGTGGCTGCGAGCAATCCTGGCGGGAGTTGTGGCCCACACCATTCGCGATCAGCACCGCGGTGTTCGAGATGTGTACAAAGAACAGAGCATCCAACAACAGCTCGATCAGTCTTCGTCGTTTCTCGCGAATGCGTTGATTTCTCCTCTCCAATCTCCATCGGTCGCGCTACGTCAGGAAGAACTTGCCAGAAGCGTTGCCGAACTTGTCGAAGAACTTCCGGACGCGCAGCGAGATGCGATCGTGCTGCACTATTGGCAACAACTCCCTTTGAAACAGGTCGCCGAGACGCTCGGAAAATCACCGGCCGCGGTTGCTGGTCTGCTTCAGCGCGGCCTCACGACATTGCGTGAAAAGGCCGAGGAAAAGATCGTCCTATGAATAATCCGAATCGCTCTCAGCCTCAACTCTTTCGAGAACTTGAAGAGGTCCTTGCCGAATACCTGCAGGATGTTGAAGCGGGAATCTCAGTGAACGCAGAGGCCCTTGCCGAACGCTACCCCGCCCATCGAAGTGAACTGCTGGAATTTATTGCCATCGATCAGCAGTTTCGAGAACGATCGCAGACGAATTCAGAGGCGTTCCAGAGGACCATTCTCACAGGAGTTTCGCATTCGGCTGGATCACCCCCCGCCATTACTATGTCTCTGCAAAAAGTTGGCGAGTATGAATTGATCGAGGAGATTGATCGAGGTGGAATGGGTGTTGTCTTCAAAGCTCGTCACCCAACTCTGCGTCGCACCGTCGCGATTAAGATGCTGCTGGCTGGCGCAGTTGCCTCGGAAGAGGCCGAACGGCGCTTTCGACGTGAGGCGGCGGCCGCTGCCCGGCTGAATCATCCGGGAATTGTTCCCGTTTATGACGTCGGCGTTGTCGATCATCCCGGACCACTGCAAGGCCAAACATGGTTTGCCATGGCCCTGGTGGAGGGAACCGATCTGGCGCGCAGGATTGAATCCGAACTGTTCGACAGTTCTGCAACAGCTCAACTTGCGATTCGAATCGTAGACGCGATTCACTTTGCCCACGGAAAAGGAGTGATCCATCGTGATCTGAAGCCGGCCAATATTCTGCTCGACGAAAACAACAATCCTCACATCACAGACTTTGGGCTATCGCGAAGCCAGGACGACAATGAAACTCAGCTGACCGCAGACGGACAGATTTTCGGCACTCCCGGGTACATGTCGCCGGAACAGGCCAGCGGCAGGAATGCGAGTGTTGGTCCTGCGACTGACATCTACTCGCTGGGCGCGGTGATATATTGCATGCTGACAGGCCGTCCGCCGTTTCGAGCCAACTCGACAGTGGCAACATTGCAACAGGTGATCCACGATGCCCCGGCACCTCCTCGGCTCTTAAATCGATCTGTGCATCCGGACCTCGAGTCGATCATTTTAAAGTGTCTCGAGAAGAATCCCATAGATCGTTACGCGACAGCCGATCAACTTCAGCGAGACCTCGAACATTTCCTGAAAGGCGAATCCGTCAGTGCGGCATCGATCAATCTTGTGGGATATCTGGGCCGTGTATTGGCCAGCTCACGCAACAGCGAATTTCTGGAAGGCTGGAGTCGCGCGCTGTACGCGGTGTCCGCTATCGTTCTGGTATTCCATGTGGTGCTGCAGTTCGTGCCGTTGACGCCGACTCAGGCAACACTGATTAATGCAGGAAAGTACTCGCTGCTGCTGGGCGTCATCTGGCGTGCTCGAGATGGAATCCTGACCCCACAGAATCCGGTGGAGCGAACAATCTGGAGCCTGTGGATCGGCTACATACTCACTTATGTTGCAGCGGAGATCATGGTCAGAATCGATAGCGGTCCGGAACTAAATCTGTATGCCATCATGAGCCTCGTCAGCAGCGTCATTCTTCTGGTGCTCGGCGGTCAGCTTTGGGGCGGCTGCTATCTGATCGGTGGACTCTTTGCGATCCTGGCTCTGATGATCACTGCCATCCCGGATTACAGCGTCATTCTGTTCGGTGGTTGCTGGTCGATGGTCTTCTTCCTGCTCGCGCGACGCTATCAGAGGCTGTCACGATCAACCACGCACACGCTCTGATGTTTTCACGAGGGGGCTCGGCAGTCATTGTCTGGTCACGCAACCTTCACCAGCCAGTCCTTTCGATAACGACAGACATCGGAAAGGAATTCGCGTGGCGGAAAAAGTTCTGGACACCATCGGGCAATAATACCCCCGGCAAGTCATTGTGGCAGACAGGGCAAGGAACATAAATGAGCGGAAAGAATGGACTCGCTTCAACAGCAGACCTCCGAACAGGTCTACGAAAGCCGTCTCCCGCAGTGTTTGTACTTCAGACTAATGACTGGAGACTGCCCGGAAGAAATCCTGCCGAGTCGTCTGATGCTGACTCGCCAATGTCTTTGCGGGTCTTTAAGCTGTGATCGAGCTTTGATGAGTGTCTTTGTTAATCAAACGTTGATGTCATGAAATCCATCCTTCTTTCCATACTTTTCTTGATCGCCGGTTTTGTGTTGCAGACCTTTAACCGACCGGCGGTTGAAGATCTGGAGTACGAAGCTTCGGTCGCATGGAATGAGACGAATTTGGCTGTGGCCGAGGAGGCAGCAAGGCAGGCTCTGGGGCGAAACCCGGACTCCGTTCGTGCCAAAGAGATTCTGAGCAAACTTGCGGAGCCGTTGCGACGTCCTGAAATTGAACTGGCGCTGACTCTTGGCGATCAAAATCGTCAGGAGCTTACTGAAAAGCAACTTGCTGAAGCGGGCCGGATCGCCTTGTCCAGGAGTCTGTTTCGCGTCGCGAATGAGCTGTTTTCGGAAGGAGTGCGGCGATCTCCAAAGAATGCCTTATTACAACAACAATATGCCACATTGCCTGGCCTGCAGCTTGATGCTGAAGAAATGCAGACACGGCTAATCCAGTGGTCGAAGTTTGGAACTCCCCCGAAAGATCTCGTTGTTCTGTTTCTTGGACTGGCCTCGATCGACAGTCGAGGAGCCTCATCAGCAGAGGAGTGGCTCAGAACCAGCCTTGCTGCCGACTCGAACGATGTCGAGTCTCGCCTTGGTCTGGCACGATGCTTTCTCGCGATGGGAAGATATCGAGAGTGTATCCAGCTTCTGGATTCGCACTGCCAGCATCCGCGTGTCGCAATTCTTCAGGCGGTTGCTTACGCCACGGACAGAAATCTTTCGGCGGCCCAGGGACTTTTGCCAGACTCTGAACCCGCCTCGATGCGTGCTGAATTTTGGTATGCAAAGGGTTTGATTTTTGTCGAACAGGAGAAATGGGACGATGCAGAAATCGCCTTGCACAAGGCCGTTCGTGAGCGACCGTTGAATAAGTCGTTTCGGTCTCGATACTGTGAGATTCTCAGACGACTTAAAAAGACCGAAGAAGAGTCCACGCAGGAGAAAGAACTCGAAACGGTGATCCGCATTGTGCAGGCTTCTCTGAACATTGAACAGATTTCGGACAGATCAGAACTCATGCCTCTCGCCGAAATGTGCAGCGAGATCGGAGCTGAAGATGTTGCTGGACTCGTCTCCGCTGTCGCAGGCCGTTAGATACCCAACCCATGCTGAACCGTCGCTTTTTACTC
>CAMAXD010000124.1 GCA_945861975.1 Candidatus Kuenenia stuttgartensis
CTCAGGGCTTGACAACGCACTACTTGCCCATGGAAAAACGACCGAACGTCATGATCGTGATATCATCGTTCTGCTCTCGCCCATTGGCATGTCGTCGAACATCTGACAGCAAAGTACGCCCGAGTTCTTCAGGATCCGGGGAACCAATCCCCACGAACTCACGTACGCGTTCTTTCGTGTACAGCTCCCCATCGGGATCCATGGCTTCATCGACACCGTCGGTGATCAGGATAAACATTTCGCCTTCACCGATTTCTCGTTCGATGACTTCATACGGATATTCGTCCATGATGCCGATCGGAATGCCGATTGTGGAATCATCGATCTCGTCCACTTCGCCATTTGCGCGACGGATGAGTGGAGACATATGTCCGGCATTCGCGATCGTAATCCGGTTTGTATCGAGATCGATCACACCGAGGATAAAAGTGACGAAGCGACCTTCCGCCATGTTATGACACATGTGGGAATTAATTCTATGAATGGCCAGGACAACGTCATCCGTGAAGCTCATGGTGTTCTGCACAACGCTGGCGATACGCGACATGATCAAAGCGCCAGGAACGCCTTTTCCAGCCACATCTCCGAACGAGATACAGACTTTTCGTTCGCCGATCATGAAGCAGTCGAAGTAGTCACCGCCAACCGCCTGGGCCGCATCGTACGAAGCGTAAAAGCGATATCCGGGCACTTCCGGCAGTTTTTCCGGCAACAGCGCTCTCTGAACACCGCTGGCGATTTTCATCTCCTTATCCTGCTTCTGCTTGTCGATATACGACTGCATCAGCCGTGCGTTTTCATAGGAGTGAGCGGCCTGATTAGCGACAGCCAACAGCAATTCCAGATCTTCATCCGTGAATCGCTTCATCGGATTCTGAGTATCCAGGTTGATGATGCCGAAAGGCTCACCCTCGATGCTTAACAGTGGCACGCACATCATCGAGTGAATCGTGAGGCTTGAGATCGATTCACTGGCACTGAACCGCGAATCATTCGCCGCATCAGCCGAAAGAATCCCGGCCTTATCGTTCAATACGCGGTCCAGAATCGTCCGACTGAGTCGCACGGATTCATCATCGCCTTCCTGCCTCCGCTTCTGAGCCGCCGGAATAAATCTGTGCTGAGGACTATTTTGCGGAGCCCGAGCGCCTCTTTCTTCTTTCATCAGGATCGTACCGCGATCGGCCTGAGGAAAAATCTCAAACAGAGTATCCAGAATCTTGATCGCGATCCCACCAATCTCAATCAACCCAGCAAGGCTCTGATTGATTTTCAGAATGCCGCGAAGCTTGTCCTCAGGACGAACTTCAAATACACCAAAACCTCGAGCCGACGCGGAGCCCATAATTGTCGACGTCGCGCCATCGCTGAGATCCACTCCCGCAATCATTCCGCCCGACGAGGAATCTTCGTCTTCGTCTTCAAAGCGAAACTTGATCGGGCCGAGCTTAATGCGATCGTTGTGATGCAGCGGATGTGGCTGATGTTTCTCCAACGCCTTGCCGTTCACGGAGGAACCGTTGCCGCTGGCAAGGTCCTCAAGCATGATCTTGCCGTCAGCCTCAACAAGCTGAGCATGAAACCTGGACACCATATTGGAGTCCACCTGGACATTGCAGTCAGGATGTCTTCCCATCCGCGCAGGAAAGCTGTTCAGTTCGTAAGGAAACGACTGACCGTCTTTCAACAGGACTATACGTGCCATGAATCTGCCCATTTCAGGTGAGTGCAAACTGGTTGGAATACAGGGAGGGTTTTCACCAGGAGCACTCGTAGTCGTTCATCATCCAATAGATCCCGCAGGAGTTCCAGCGAACTATCATGCTGTTTAAAGTCTCCCAACTTTGGCTTGAAATACAGCCGACTTCCAGTACGAAACCCGACAATTTCCGTTCCAGAGCAGGGTTTCTGACAATCTCACCACCTAACCAATGCCGGACTCAGTCACATTTGCCGAAAATTGTCTCCACGTTTCCACGGAGCACCTGTCTCCCCAGGCTGACGGCTCGGTTGACTGACCAGCGACGTCCAATCACGAAGTCTTCCGCTAAAACCTTCGCCAAAATCCGGCGATACATCGCAAATTTTGGCAAAGCAAACTCCAGCTTGTACATGTCGCTGTAGTACCCAATTTGCTTTGTCATCGGCACGGCTTGCAACCGAGCCCGCGTATCCGTCTCGATGTGCACCGGGATGTTGGAATACCACCAGTGTCCGCTGGTAATCACGTTGGGGAAAATCCAGGAGTAACTGACCAGTTCCTGATTACTGGTTTCCGCAAGCACGGATACCGGGAACAGCACCGTTGGAAACGCATTGAACAGCGTTTTGTACTGGATCAGGGAAGTTCGTGAATCGTAGAGATCCTGCCCCTGAAAAACTCCGTCTTCATAAACACGGCGATTGACTCCGATCATCAAATCAAACGGCAGCTTGTACTCGACACAGTACTCTGCCAGAGTCCAGAAGACGAACTGACTGAGTGTCGCAGATTCACTGGCGGTCAGGTCATGCCCGGCAAACACCTTCGAAACAAGTCCGCTGGCCGAGGCGGCACTGACGGCGGCCGGTGAAAAATCAGGGGGTAATGAGATCGCACAAGCCCGTACTCCATTCGCTTTGAAATGAGCGAATAACTTGCCTACTGCATCTTTCAACTCGGCCGCATTTGTCGGCGTCAACGAAGTCGCTTTCTGGAGGCGTTCGCGAACAGTCGCTTTGCCAAGATGAAAGACCAGATCGTCTGTTCGCAGACATGGAACATATTTCTTCGTGTCAAATCCCTGCAGAGGATCATCAAAGTCGTTTGTCAGGTAAACCTGATCAAGACCAGAACGATCCAGAACATGCTGCTCCCAATCCGCAGCCTGCATCTGCTTCAGAGATCGATCATAAAGTGCTTCCCAATTATCAACCGTGAGGCGATCTTCCTGAAAACCAAAGAAGACCTGACACATCTCCAGCAACCAACTGTATTGAGCCGTGTTTTCAATCGTCGTCAGCCAGGGAATCAGTCGTCCCACCTTTTCTTTCGGCGCGAGACCGGGTTCTTCAATCTGCGATTTGGGCATCCCGGATGAATGAGCAAGCTCAGTGTAGTAGTGATAGCCCAAAATATCCGCGAGTGTCTTTGACGCAGGCTGATGAGGATTGATGTGCGTGTGCGGATCAATGAGCCTCATGGATTGCAGAGGCTCGAGAACTTCCTGAATCAGACTGAACGACATTGAAGCATCAACTCCGGAACGAGACATTGAGAAAACAGGATAAATGGAGAGGCCAGACTGATGAGGGTTGACGCCCACTTAGGTGTGAAACTTAACTTGCAAAGACCAGCCGAGAGTTGCGGGCCTTCAAAGAAAACCAGTGTTTGAAGCCAAATCTTACCGACAGTCGGAGCCCTCGCCAACAGTGCCGCTTTGCTCTGCACACAATGGCACCAAATTCGCTACATTGGTGGGCCGAACTCGACTGCCAATGCTGAAAAGGACTTCACTGAATGACATCCACTGCCTTCTCAACACGCCTCCTTTTGCCCATTCTCACCGCCTGCGTTGTTTACGTTTCCCCCGAGCCCATCTTTGGCCAGTCGGGGGCAGATACAATCGCGGTGACGCCGCCCGAGTCTCCCGGGATCCAGGTTCCGCCAGGTTTTCGGGTGGAACTGTACGCCGATGATGATCTCGCACATGACATTCATTCGATGACCGTCGACTCTCAAGGACGCATCGTCGTTTCCGGACCGGGCTATGTCCGGATTCTGATCGATTCAAATAATGATGGTCGAGCGGACACTTTTAAGCAGTTTGCAGACAAGCCAGTGACGGGATCCCAGGGGATGTTTTTCCTGGGCTCGAGCCTGATCTGTTCCGGAGACGAAGGTGTCCAGATTTTTCGCGACGACAATAAAGACGACGTCGCTGACGGACCATCTCAGGTCTTTATGAAAATCGAAGCCGGCGGTGAACATCATGTTCATTCCATTCAGAAAGGCCCTGATGGCTGGTGGTATATCATCGCGGGAAATTTTTCGGGCGTGACACCGTCGTATGCGACGGTGCCTACGTCACCCATCAAGAATCCTGTCGCTGGAACATTGCTAAGATTGAAGCCCGATTTATCAGGCGGTGAAATCGTTTCAGACGGATTTCGCAATGCCTATGATTTCGCCTTCAATGGCAGCGGCGACTTCTTCACCTTCGACAGCGATGATGAAAGAGATATCTCATTGCCGTTGTATCTTCCCACGCAGGTCTTGCATGTCCTGCCTTTGTCGAATGCTGGCTACGTAACTCCGGGACTGAAACGTCCAGGAAGCTATCCGGATATGCCTCCCGTTCTGGCCACGTTCGGTCGCGGTTCACCGACAGGAGTCATCTATTATCAACATTCACAGTTTCCAGATCCCTATCGCGGTGCATTGTTTGTTCAGGACTGGACGCTGGGACGCATCCTGGTTGTGACTCTGACTTCTCAAGGTGCAGGCTGGAAAAGTCAGCCCATCGAATTTGCTCAGGGCAAAGATCAGTTCGGATTTGCTCCGACTGACATGGAAGTCGGACCAGATGGAAGTCTGTTCGTCAGTGTTGGTGGCCGAGGAACTCGGGGAAGCATTTTCCGCATTTCGCATGAATCCGGCCCCGTGCCAGCGATTTCACTTTCGGCAAACGCCGACGCAACGGAGAAGACCAACGCTGTTCTGCGTGCCGAACAACCTAACACAAGCTGGTCGCGAGCCAAATGGCTGCCGCTGGCGAAATCACTGGGTGCTGACGTCTTCCGTACAGCGGCGATGGAAGAAACTCGTCGTGTTTCTGAGCGAATGCGAGCGATCGAGATTCTGGTGGAGATGTACGGGGGGCTCGATTCAATCACGGCATTGAAACTCAGCACCGCAGGTCCTCCTTTGGTGCGAGCCCGAACGGCATGGGCCATTGGTCGTACCAACCCCGCCGCCCCGGAACTGGAATCTTTGAAGAAGCTTCTGACCGACCGTGATCTCATTGTTCAGCGATTCGCCCTGGAAGCACTCACCTCTGTGACGAGCGCGACGACTTTCAATAACGTTCTGAACGAGATCGCACAGGCATTGGCGAACGACGATCGTCACATTCGATATTCTGCCGCAGTGCTGCTGACACGTCTCAATGACGAACAACGCGATGCACTGAGAAAAGCATTGGTTTCGCACCCCACAGGTCTGCTCTGGTTTTCGCTGGGGCGGCTGATGCGCACGACGACACTCAGCCCCTCGTCTGCGGAAGCCGCTGTCAACATTATTGTGTCAGGCGAGCAGCCAATTGAGCTGCGGCGCGATGCCGTCCGAGTTCTCCAGATGGCATTGAGTGATGTCGGGCCCGGCGAACAGCGTCCGCTGATGTACGAAGGTTATGCTCCGCGAGCATCTTTGGACGCTATCGAGAGAGAACTTAATCCCTTACTGACCAAAGTGGCGGACATCTTTCCAACGGGCGATGCTGCGATGGATCATGAGTTGATCCGAGTGATCTCGATGACAGCCCCGCTGAACCGTGACCTCTTCACGAAACTACTGGCGGGGATTTCCGATTTGACTCTGCCGGCAGACGACATCCATCGGTTGGTCGCTGTCAGTCGTATCAATATCGAACGCTCTTATGAGGAGAGTGTCGCCACCGCGAAGGCTCTGGTTGGGATCGACGTCAAGATTCGTCGCCTGAGATTGAAGCAGGACACGAACTGGGATGATCGCGTGGGAGAACTTTACACCACACTGTGCAAAGTCGACCCGGCGATGCCTAGTGTCATTACGGAGCAGCCCGGATTCGGTCAACCTGGCCACGTTTTGTTTCTAAGCCAGGTGCCTCAGGGAACAGTTGCAAAAGCGATCGACGGATTTGTCGCCACAATTGCCGCAGATCCGGAATTCACATGGACGAATGATGTCGTGTTCGCCATCGGAGAATCAGAGAACGCCGAACATCAGGCGTTGCTCAGATCACAGCTCGATAACCTCTCCGTCCGTGACGCGATTCTGATTGATCTTGCCGACAAACCTCTGAAAGAAGATCGCGGACTGTTTCTTTCGGGATTGGAATCCGCACAGCTCAATGCCGTCGACGCCTGCACGTTGGCTCTGACAAAACTCCCACGCAGCAACGACCCGGCCGAGCAATATCAGCTCCTGAGCACGGCACGGCGGCTGATGAATGATCCGCGCGAGCTTAAGATCCGCGAGAGCATTATGAGACTCCTGCAAAACAACACCGGGCAGTCAGTTCCGTTTGTCTTTGGTGAGGACGGGTATAAGGCTCAGCCGGAGTCCATGCAGGCATGGCAAACTTACCTGCAGCAACGATACCCGGACTTTCGTCCCGTCAGCAGTAGCGAAGTCGGTCAGCAACTACTCGCCAGCCTGAGCACAATCACCTGGGAAACGGGCGACTCTGAACGAGGCCGCAAGCTCTTCGAACGGCTGGCCTGTGCGAAATGTCACGGTGGCCGCCGCGCTCTTGGTCCCGATCTGACAGGTGTCGCTAAGCGATTTTCACGCAACGACCTTTTTGCGGCAATTGTGGAGCCCAATCGAGATATTTCCGCTCGATATCAGACCACTTCAATCGAAACGAAGGCCGGAAAGGTCTATACCGGACTGATTGTCTACGAATCTGTTGACGGCCTGCTGCTGCGAGATGCAGAACACAAAACCTATCGCATTGAGGCGGCCGATATCGATTCGAAACAACTCCAGCGAAATTCGCTGATGCCTGCGGGACTTTTGAAGGACACCAAGCCAGAAGAACTCGCGGACCTGTATAAGTACCTTCAGAGTCTCTAAACTCCCCCGAATCGCAATTTCACCGAGTAACTTACGCCTCTTGGCGACCAGTCCAATGGAGCATTGGGAAACGGCAGTTACTCGGATTTATCAGGATCAAACTCAGTACTGGAAAACGCTCACATTTAGTTTCCAGCGAACTCACAGAGCACTATTTTCCCGACTTCCGCTGCAGTGTGGCAAATTTACTGATTGGCTGTTTCATCCTGTTGAAGCGGCGATCGGTCATTGAGCCGGCGGATGTCATTCGATCTGAGATCCAGACGAATCTTCTTTGCAGAATCAATTTCATGTCCGGAAGTTATGCCCCCGTGCTGTCCAGCAGACAACTGCAGGCAGCGCTTATATTCTTTTGCTGTATTTCTCCGGCGTTCGCTGAAGACAACAACAGTGCTCCATGGCGTTACACGACGTCGCCCCCGCGTAGTTGGTTTGAGAGCAAATACGACGACGTCAAATGGAGCGAAGGACCGGGAGGTTTTGGCACGGCCGATGCTCCTGAACTGCGCGCGTTTACCGAGTGGACAGCCTCAGAGATTTGGCTGCGCCGCTCGACCAATCTTTCCGCCATCCCGCAGAATCCAGGCTTCTACGTTTATCACTTGCAGGACACGGAGATTTATCTCAACGGTCAGCTTGCCGCAGAACTTCACGGCGCAAGTGCTGGGTATGTCCGGGTCCCTCTTAGCAAAGAAGCTGCAGCAAGACTTGTTGAGGGCACAAACCTGATTGCGGTCCACTCCTCGGCTGCAGAAGCAAAGAACGATGCCTTTGAAAACGCGTCCGGAAAAACACCCCGGTTTATTGACCTCCATCTGATTGACGGAAATGCCACTCCCGCTCTGCCCGCCAATTCCGGATGGGATTGGTTCATAAGGCAATGGAAGATGTGGTTTAGTATCGGCGTCACTCTCGTCGTTCTGATCGCCCTGATGTATGAGAAGCCAGCGGACCTCGTCTTTGTGGGTGCCATTATTGTGCTTTCGCTTTGCGGCGTGATCACAGTTGCCGAGGCCTTTGGTGGCTTCATCAGTAACTCGCTTCTGATGGTCGCCGCATTGTTTGTTGTTACGGCGGGATTAAAGGAAACAGGAGTCGTCGATGCCGTAGGAGCTCGTGTTCTCGGACCAGCGCGTACAGAACTGGGCGGACTCATAATGCTCGCAGTTTTCACGATTGGCACTTCTGCATTTCTGAATAACACTCCAATCGTCGCGATGTTGATTCCCGTTGTGATTTCGTGGTGTCGCAAGCAGCATGTGGCTCCATCGAAACTGCTGATTCCTCTGTCGTTCATGACAATTCTTGGCGGTTGCTGCTCGCGGATTGGCACCAGCACGAACCTTGTCGTGGATGGTCTGATGAAAAAGGCCGGTATCCCGGAAATGTCGTTCTTCGAAATTGGATATGCCGGAATTCCATGCGCAATAATCGGTGCCATCTACATGCTGACAGTGGGTCGCAAACTTTTGCCGGAACGCAAAGAATTCATGGAGCAGCTTGGCGAATCACGCCGCGAATATCTCGTTGAAATGGTTGTCACTCCAGCCTGCAGACTCATCGGTCAAAGTATTGAAGCGGCCGGACTTCGTCGCCTGCCGGGACTCTTTCTGATCGAAGTTGATCGTCGCGGAACAGTCATTGCACCGGTCAGCCCGGACACTGTGCTGGAAGCCAACGATCGTCTGGTGTTTACAGGAATCGTTGGCACCATTGTGGACCTCAAAAAGATCCCCGGACTGGAAGCGGCTTCCGACACTTCCGATGCCTCCGCTGTTGAGCAACGAAAAAGAAGATTGTGCGAAGCTGTTGTCAGTCGTTCGTCTCCGCTGATCGGACAAACCGTGCGTGACGCCCAGTTCCGATCACATTACAACGCAGCCATTGTTGCGATCCATCGTAACGGCGAGCGACTCACAACCAAGATCGGTGATGTTAAGCTGGAATCAGGCGATACGCTGCTGATGCAGACAGGTGCGAATTTTGTTCAGGCTCATCGAAATAATCCGGATTTTTACCTGGTCAGTGACGTCGAAGGTTCGCAGCCTCTGCGGCATGAAAATTGGTGGGTCGCCATGCTCATCTTTGGCATGCTTCTGGTGGCGATGTTCCTGGGAGGAAGCGACACGGCAATGTTGGGAGCGTTTGTCGCCGGTGGCCTGATGGTGCTGACACGATGTATGTCGGCGTCAGACGCGCGACAGACGATCGAGTGGCCGGTGCTGATTGCCATTGGAGCCTCCTTTGGTCTGGGTACAGCCCTGGAAAAATCCGGAGCGGCTTTGTTTCTTTCCAGTAAGCTGGTTGCGATCACTCAACCTCTTGGCCCGTATGCCACGCTGGCCGCAATTTACTTCGTGACGATGGTTTTGAACGAATTAATCACCAATAACGGAGCCGCCGCTTTGGCATTTCCTTTCTGCCTGAAAGCTGCTGAACTCAGCCATTGTGATTCTCGCCCGTTTGTAATGGCTGTTGCTTTAGCCGCATCCTTCGCGTTCGCTTCACCAGTTGGCTATCAGACGCATATGATGGTGTTCGGGCCGGGCGGTTATCGCTTCAGCGATTTCGTCAAAGTCGGAGTTCCGTTGAACATCCTGCTTTGGATCGCCTGTATTATCCTGATCCCAATGATCTGGCCATTTACCGTCTGATCCTGATCCAACCGGAGAACTTCGTCACATGCCGAACGAAAGCCTGAAGTACGTACCTGACGCTGCACTCAAGCTTTTGCCTGCCGGTCGGATCGGCGCACTCAAGGATCAACTGCTGTCGGCGGCCGAAGAGACTCTCAAGGATGTCGATCTGTGGCAGTCCGGTGGACCAATTCCCGCCGCAAAGCAACCGCTCGATGCCGGATTTATCCAGTGGCCTGAAGAACTCCTCGCGGATTTGCAGATCAACCGCGACAAAAGTCTTGTGGCGAGGCTGGAAGTCTGTGGCGCTCGACTTCGAGAAGCCGCAGATTCCGTAGTTGTACTGGGAATCGGTGGATCCTACATGGGCATGCGAGCCATGTTCGAAGCACTCCGCAGTCCGTACCATAATGAACAGTGCCGTAAGACTCGCGGCGGTATTCCGCGTTTGTATTTCGAAGGCTGGAATGTCGACTCCGATCAACAACAGGTTCTACTGAATCTTCTTGAACAACGAGCCGATCAACATCCCGATTCGATCGATGGTCGCACGTCTGTGATTGTGATCAGCAAGTCGGGCGGAACCCTGGAAGCAGCGGTGGCCTTCCGAACATTCCGCGAACTGATCGAACGCAAATTCCCGAAGCTCGCCAAAAGCCTGATTGTTCCAGTGACCGGTGATGCAGGTCGTCTTCGAAATCTTTCCAATGCTGCTGGTTACGAAGACGTCTTCTCAATCCCGGATGGGATCGGAGGACGCTTTTCGATCCTGACTGCAGTGGGTTTGCTCCCGGCCGCTGCCAACGGCATGGACATCCGCGCTTTGCTGCAGGGCGCTGCGGATATGACTGAACATTTCCGCAATGCACCCTTTGAAGAAAACATCGTGCTGCAATATGTAGCAGTTGGACATGCGTTCGAGATGGACTTGGGCATGACAACGCGTCTGTTATCCACATGGGGCAGCAAGTTGGAAGCGGTTGGCCTGTGGTATGACCAGTTGCTCAGCGAAAGTCTCGGCAAGCACGAACGGGGGGCAACTCCGCTAACCGTCGTGAACACGCGAGATCTGCACAGCCGCGGACAGCAGCATCAGGAAGGCCGACGCGACAAACTGATCACAAACCTTTTGCCCGGACGACCTCACAAACCGCCAATCACCGTGCCAAAGCACGAACTTGATCAGGATCAACTGAATCAATTGGCTGGCGTTCCGATGCCCCGCATTCTGCAGGCGGCCATTGACGGTACGAACAAGGCTTATGCCGACGAGCAACGCCCGACAACAGATCTCGTTATGCCTTCTATTACCGAACATGCTCTGGGGCAACTCTTCCAGATGCTGATGCTGGCCACTGTCGTGGAAGGTCGACTCGTCGGTACTAATCCCTACGGTCAGCCGGGTGTGGAAGCCTACAAGAAAAACATGCAGGCCAATCTTGGTATCAAGTAGTTGATGGTCAGAAGGCCCGGCGGTGAACTCTTTCAAAATGCCGTGAACCAGGAACAGAAAGTGAAAACTCATGAGCACAACGATTACGTTCCTGGGGCATGGTGCGTTTCAGATTCAAACCGCTGGCAAGACGATCCTGATTGACCCTTTCCTGACCGGGAATCCACTCGCTTCTGTCTCCACAGACAGCGTTCAGCCCGACTATATCGTGGTCTCGCATGGACACGGTGATCATGTTGGCGACACGGTCGCGATTGCCAAACGAACGAACTGCCTTGTCATCACGAACTACGAGATCGCAACATGGCTCAAGGAACAGGGCGTAGAGCGAACTCATGACATGAATACTGGCGGCAGCTATAAGTTTGACTTCGGAATAATCAAGCTGACCATGGCTCATCATGGTTCGATGCTGCCCGATGGTTCCTACGGCGGATGCGCCGCAGGAGTTCTGCTGAAGACGACTGACGGCAATATCTACCATGCCTGCGACACGGCTCTGTTCTCCGACATGAAGCTGATTGGCGATGAAAGCCTGAAGGTCGCAATCCTGCCGATCGGCGACAACTACACCATGGGCCCCGATGATGCGATTCTGGCCGTTGGTTTTCTGCGTCCGGAATACGTGATCCCGGGGCACTACAACACGTTTCCCCTGATCAAACAGGATGTTGAAGCCTGGTCCTCACAAGTCAAAAACGGCACGTCTGCCAAACCTGTAGTGCTCAGTCCGGGGCAGTCATTTACGCTGTAGTCTCGTGGCCCCTTGGAAAGCGGCAGCAGGCTGCCGCTTTCCGACCACAGCCTGCTGTGATCAACGGCTTCCAACGATCACAGCACTTCAAGCCCCGGGTGTGGCAGCTGGCTGCCTGAACCAAAGCGGCAGCAGGCTGCCGCAGTCCAAGAGGGCTAGACAACAGCAGTCTGCACGGCCTGCATATTGGGTGATGGTGGAACCCATAAACGACCAGTCTCATCAAAGTACTGATTGCGTCGCCAGCCTTCCATAGGAACGACGACCAGTTCGGCGTTAATGCCATAACGCCTGTTGAAAAATCCGGCCAGTTCACCAATCGTCAGGCCATGTCGCATCGGGATCTCAGCCTCGCCGACGAAACTGCGACAAGCCACATCGAGCAATGGTCCCTCTGAGATCATGCCTCCGATGGGATTCGGTCGATCCAGAACTACTACTGAAATTTGTCGAGCAGCACACTCCTGAAGACAATAAAGCATCGTCCAGATGAACGTGTAGACTCGAGTTCCCGCGTCCTGCAGATCAATCACAAGGCAATCGATGTCGGACAACATCTCCTCGGTCGGTCGTCGCGTTTTCGAATAAAGACTGTAGACGGGAACGTCCGGACGATCATGTCGACCATGAGCAGTCTCGATCATATTCGCCTGCTGTTCGCACCAGAGTCCGTGCTGTGGCGAAAGGATAGACCGCAGTTGTCCTGGAAATTTCTCGGCCAGCAGATCACAGGCCAGAAGAACATCAACGTTCACCGACGACCGATTCATTACGACGGCAAAACGGCGTCCTTTGAGTGTGTGCTGCTGATCGGACAACAGCCGTTCGAGCCCGATACGAAGTTTGGATTCCTGTCGGCTCATAAGAACGGCATCACACAGAAGACCCTCTATTGCGCAGGCACTGGCGGCATACGCCCAATGTCCAGCGATCGTCGAGCACAGCCTGCAGCGCCGATGAAACCAGCGTCACCACCCAATGAGGCGTACTCGATCGAAATCTTGTCCGCGATGGTCGTAAATGTTCGGCCACGAAACTCCTGTCGCACGCGACGCAGGAACTCACGCCCCACCTGCGTTTCATTGCGACCGAACGTCATCGCCCCACCAAGCAGTACCATAGCCGGATCAATCACATGCACTGCGGTTGTGATTGTGGCTCCCAGATAGCGAGCCATCTCCATGATCAATTCCAGAGCCAGATGGTCACCATGCTCGGCTTCTTCTGCGATCAATCGAGGTGACAATTCTGAACCGGACTCCATTCGAGTTCGCACCGACGTCACATCGCCGACCTCAAGACGCTCGCGAAACCGCTTCAGCAATGCCGTCGCGCTGACATACGCTTCGGCAGTGCCGTATTGGCCGGTCGGGCATAGTCGTCCCTCATCCATTTCCAGAATCACATGGCCCAGTTCCGAGCCATGCGAATGTTCGCCCTCAATAATGTGATCGTCGACAATGACCCCGCCGCCGAGTCCCGTGCCAAGCGTGTAAAACAGCAGGCTGCGCGCGTGTTTCGCAGTGCCGGCCCAGTATTCGCCGTAGGCCGCAGCGTTCGCATCATTCTGCAGGATTGTCGGGCGTTGCAGCCTTCTGCCGACCTCATCTCGGATCGGGAAATTGACCCAGCCCGGCAGGTTGGGGGGATCCAGCAACATTCCTCCGGGAATATCCATCGTGCCTGGCGTTGCGAGCCCCACGGCACTGATGTCCGCCAATTCCACGCCGGCCGCCAGCACGGCCTCTCGACCAGCTCGAACAATGTGATCAACACCCTGCGCTGGACCAAGAATCGCCTGAGTAGCCACACTGCTTGATGCCAGAACATTCCCCTGATCATCAACGACGCCAGCCTTGACGTTGGTCCCACCCAGATCAAGACCAAGGAATAATCGGTTTGCCACAGTTCAGGATCCTTCACCGAGTTTCAGTACCAATCTGACCAGCAACTGCACTCCAAAACACAACATCGCGCCAGCCAGCATCCAGATCAGAGACGCCGCACTGAAAACTTTTCGATCCCGCCACTTCAGCACACGCCCCCAGATCGGTTCATGGTAAACCGACACGGGATTCCCCAGCAGCGCAGCGCGAAGGTCTTCGCTGAACTCCGACATTTTCTGATATCGATCAGTCACGGAGCGCTGCAACGCTTTCATGCAGATGGCGTTCAGCTCGGCAGGAATTTTCTTGAGTGGTGCAACAGCTCGAGGTTCACGGACGGGATCTTCCTGCAACTTCCGTTTGATCTCTTTGAAGTTCTTGCCGGACATGTAACTTTCACCGGTCAAAACTTCAAACAGGATGATTCCCATGTTGTAAATGTCTGTGCGTTCATTCACATCACCTGTTTCGACAGCCTGCTCAGGTGACATGTAGAACGGTGTCCCCTGAACGTCACCACGGCCGGTCAGCCGCCCGGACATTGCCTGCTGCCCGCTTCGGATCAAGCGATCAACGTCCTCGTCGTCCTCCATGTCCCAGACTTTGGCCAAACCCCAGTCCAGCACCATGATCTCACCGTAGTCGCCGATCATAATGTTGGCGGGCTTCATATCGCGATGAACCACTTTTTGATTATGCGCGAACGCGAGGCACTGGCTGCAGTGGATCAAAACGTTGAGCAGACTGTCCAGCGGATACTTTTCGATGGTGGCTTTGTCGCCTTCGGAGATCTTGTCCAGGATATCGCTGAGATCTCGTCCACGAAGTTTCTTCATCGTGAAGTAGGCATTGCCTTCGGCATCCCGGCTGAGTTCGTAC
>CAMAXD010000125.1 GCA_945861975.1 Candidatus Kuenenia stuttgartensis
CGCTGTAAAACGTGCGTCTTGCCATCAACGCTGACCTGCTGCTCCTGCATAACTTCCAGCAGAGCCGACTGAGTCTTGGGAGGCGAACGATTGATTTCGTCGGTCAACAGGATGTTCGTGAACACCGGCCCCTGATTGAAACTGAAGGCCTGTTGTTTCATGTCATAAATGCTGTGGCCGGTAAGGTCCGACGGCATCAGGTCAGGTGTAAACTGGACTCGACGAAACTGACACGACACCGTTTTCGACATCACGTTGACCAGCAGCGTCTTGCCGAGTCCCGGTGGTCCTTCGATCAGAACACTTCCTTCGGCAAACAATGCGATGACGACGCCCTCGACCAGTTCGACTTGACCGATCACAACTTTTCCGATCTGTTCGACGACTTCGTCAAACAGTCTTTTTACGTCACTGAGTTCCATGGGAGTTACACTTCACATTCAGGGATTAATGTTGATCAATGCAGAATGATTCAGGATGTGTTCGTCAGAATGCGGGATTTGTCTGGCAGGCGGTGTGCCGGTTTTTATGTTTCTCGGATTCCTTCCAGTCGCTGCTGCAACTTCGCCAGCCATCGCAGCATTGCTGCCGCTTTTGCTGATGGCAGTTGTCCTGATTCCGCCATCAAATGAGCTTCGTGGAGCTGGGCTCTCACTTCCTCAACATCCATACCAGCTCGATTTGCGATTTGCTCCGGCTGATCCAGTCGCAGAAGACTTCCATAACGTCTGCGAAGTCGGCTCGTCATATAGTCGAGGTAGCTGCGTACAACAATCCCGCCGTCACTTAGTCGGTATTGCAGATTGCCGACCGCCTGAGCACTCTCTGTGAGAGATCGACGCTGGGAGTTGGTAACATACAAGGCCGGTCCAAATCGGTGAAATGCCATCCAGATCCCAAGAATCGCAACCAGCAATAATTGGAGAGTACCGATCCGCAGAGTCGGACTAAACAAGATGCCGGTGTTCTGGAACGAGTCGCTGGCATTGAAGTATTCGCTGATCACAATCGCTGGCTGAGAATTGCTCGTAGAGTCTTCGTTTTTGGCCGAACAGCGTTCAGTCATACGCACTGCCAGTCTTCGGGATCCCTTGAACAGCATCGCGCGATTTGAAAACAGATCCGCACTGGAGCAGACTACGATTCGCCCGGATCCCATTTGCCACGTTGCGGCTTCTACCGTTCCGCCTGCCGATGTTAGCAGCGTTTCTGTGGTCAGATGAGAGGGCAGCTGTAGCTCGGCCGTTGATTGGAAGTCGACATAATCGCTCACCAAACGACTTGAGGCACGCACCGCGACACCGCGCCCCTCTTTTTCATCGTCAGCGGTAACACTGGTGTTTGCCGTTGTGACTGGAGTTGATCCCGCTGCGGGACTTGATGTCGCTGATCCGTCTGCCGCAGGTGCTGATCCGTCCGTCACGGGTGTTGAACCGGCTGTCGCGGGTGTTGAACCGACTGTCTCCGGTGAGTCCGTCGACGCTGATGAGGCCTCTTCTTTCGTCGTTGAGCTGTCCTGAGTTGTGGTTCCGGGGGATGCAGGAGTTGCCCCGGGTACAGGGGTCGCTGCCGCTGCGCTGGCCGCAGCAACCGTGGAGTCCGATCGATACTTCAA
The DNA here is from genome assembly GCA_945861975.1 of Candidatus Kuenenia stuttgartensis. GTDB lineage: Bacteria > Planctomycetota > Planctomycetia > Planctomycetales > Planctomycetaceae > SXXK01. The sequence continues at coordinate 1,616 of CAMAXD010000125.1, forward strand.
ATGAATTCCGAGGCTGGGCAGGTAGACCTCCGGCGGTGGCTCATCGGGAGTCGCCCATTCATAAGACATCCAGTTTGGTGCGAAGAGCAGATCGCCGCCATTGTAGACGAATTCATAAAGTTGCTGCTGCTCCTTTTCATTCGGATATCGATCCGGAGCGATAAGAATCAAAGTCGCCGACTGAGCTGGCACGACTTTCACGGCTTCGCGCGTGACCTGGGGGAACAGCTGACTCAGCGTCCGGTAAAGCCCGAGCTTTCCATCCACGGTCGTGCTGTAACTATCCGCAGCAGAACCGTCTTCACCGGGAAGCCACCAGAACTGCAGCAGCACCAGCAGCGCAGCGGCGAGTCCCCAAAACGTGTCAGACTGCAGCAGTCGGTGTTTCTTCTTCATGGAAGGCTCCCCGAAAATCCGCAAGACATTGTTCAAACATCTCGGCCGTCGGATTTCGACGGCCAAAGTACACATATTCAAAATGAGTTGCCGTCGTCAAAAATGCGTTTCGTTTTTCATGACGACGCCAGACAGATCGCAGATAATCTCGGTTGGTAAGACCTTTTCGATATCGAATCAACCCGGCTCGCTCGATCCAGCTCATGCTGCCCAACAGTAATTCACGAATCGCCGCACGGTGGTCACCGGCTGCAGCAAGGTTGATTGCTCGTGATTCATAAGTCGAAGCAGCCAGTTCTCCGGGCGGAGTGAAGACGTCAGAAAGCACATCTGAGAGATCACTCAGCAGGCTCTCCCGTTTTTGTTTCTTCGCATCAATCGATTTAACCACCATTGCGATGATGACAATCAGAATGGCGATGATCGCGACGATGGCGAGTGTAGTCAGCAGATCGGAAATACCCAGAAACCCAAAGCCGCTGCTCGACGAATTCTTTGCCGGTGGCGGACGAGTGGTTCCTCCGGGGGACCTCAGTCCGCTGAACAACCATTCGAAGAAATCACCAATGGCGCTGAAGACATCGCCTAATCGTTCCCCGGCCCATTCCAGTGCGGTGCCAAGAAAACCTTTATCGATATCTACTTCAGGGAGTTGTTCGAGAACTCGTCGACGAACAGAACGAAACTCGTTTCCTCCCATGACTTGATCACCGATCTGATCGATCGCATCGTCCGTCAGCAGGCTGCCTTCCTGAATCGGCGAAACGGGAACCGCAGCATCCGCTATGCCACCATTTTGGAGCATCAGCAAGGTCAGCAGGATGAAGAGCAGGAACCTGATCATGCCAGTTCCTCCAAACGAGCCGCCTCGGCACGATACTGCAACTGCAGATCCCAGCATTCGTTTCGAATACGCTGGTCCAGATAGCAGAAGAACCAGGCCAGACGGATCACAGGATAAGGAAGCCAGAGGGCGAGCTGGATCGTCGTGAGGAAGGCGGGGTCATCATGGGTCAGCCCCAGGAACACATCGCGACCATCTCGACTGGCCTCAAACATGATGGCAAAAAAGATCGGACGATTGAAAACCATCGTGGCCGCAACATCCATCAGAACAAACAGACCGAATGACAGGAAAGACCAATAGAACAGCAAGCCGAGAATTCGTCCCAGACTGCGTCCGTAGCCCCCTCCACCGGAAAGCCAGCTGAGTCGTGCTGTTACGCCATTAAGTTTTGACTGCTCCAGAAACAAGACTTCCGGCATATGGCCCGCGTAGGCGGTCACGAAAACGGACGGCACAATCAGACAGAACCCGGAGATGAATTGAAAGAAGCGAGTTACGAATGACAGCAGTAACCAGCTCCAGAATCGATGTCGCCATGCTTTGACGGCAGCACGCACGGAAATTGGCACCCCGAAAACCTGAGGCCCCATACACGCGACAAGCAATGCGTTGAAGATGGCACTGAAGAACATAAAGATCATCAGTGATGGAATCAGCATATCGGTCGCCTGGGAGACCGTCAGCCAGACCAACGCACAGGACGGGACCGCGCAGATGAGCCACAGACGTGTGATCGGCCCGGCGAACTCGCGTGAGAAGACGAAAGCGAGGTCCATGCATCCGCCGAATGTTCGTCGTTCCACTGAGACGATGCATTCTTCAACCTTCATGGGTGATTCTCTCCCGCCCGGACATGGTCAGGTAAACCGCGACCAGCAGCCAAAGCATCGAACCCACGACGTATTTGATCGACGATGCGATTGGCAACGGCGAAAAATATCCTTCCAGCATCGCCGCAACGAACAGCATGCCGCCCGCGCCCAATGCTAACTGCAGAGCTTCAACGCCATGAAACTTCAACGAATCACCGCGCGTGCGCTGCCCCGGTATCAGAATACCCTGAGCCAGAACCAATCCCCCAGCACCCGCAATAACGATGGCTGTCAGTTCGAACGAACCATGGGAGATGATGAAGCTGAAGAAGTTATCTGCGGTCGGATTGCCTTTTGCGAGGATCGCTCCCTTCAGGATTCCGATAATAATGCCGTTCGAGATCAGGACATAACAGGTCCCAATGCCGACCAGTACACCCATTGCAAAAGCCTGAAATGCGATACTCGTATTGTTGTTGATGTAATGGCCGAACATCCGCGTTCGTTCGCTGGAGTAACGCGAGTCACCTTCAACGTACAGTTCGTTTTCATAGCTCTTCAAAGCTTGCTCAATGGTTTCGCGGCCCGCAATCAGTTCTGCCAGATCCGGACGCGTGTAGCCAACCCAGACTGAGGCAATCAGCGGGACCAGAAACAACGCCAGGGCCAGTAAGAAAGGTTTGTAGCGGCGGCGCAGCAGGCGTGGGAACCCCACCGCAAAAAAGTCCCAGACGGCTCGAACAGACTGCGGAGGAGATCGATAAAGACAGTTGTGTCCCTGTGCGACAAGGTCGTTGAGGTACTGTTCCAGTCTCGCGCCCCACTCGCGAGATTGCACGAGTGACAGGTCATAGCAGATGGATCGATAAAGTCTGGAAAGCGTCGCAACGTCACGACTTCCCCACTTCGACTGGCGAGAATTCTTCATCCGCGAAACCAGCGTTTCAAACTCACGCCAGTCGTTGCGTCGATCTCGAATAAAGCGCTCACGATTCACTGCCAGGTTCTCCTGACGGCAAACCAGCCAACTGCCGATTCTCTTCGTAAGAAGAATCGCGTTCTGACCGTTCCTTTTTCATTGCGGTTCGATTCGCCGATGCTTGCGGATTCTTTGAGTTTCCTTTGCTTCCGTTGGGGTCATCTGCAAATGTCTTGAGCACTCGCACGATAAATTGTGTGTGTCGAAATCCCTGCGTGCGAAAATATGTATGAGGATTTCGAGGATCGGGGGCAGGATCCTGATAGCCCAGTCGTTTCCGAAGGGCTTCGCTGAGTGGCCGTGCGATTTCTTCACGGCGTGCGTCAGAAATGATGCGGTCTGATTCAAACAAGCGTTCGATGACCGCCAAAGTTCTTTCAGGAACACTAAATCGACGAGGGCACTCCGAACGCAGCAACGGTTCGATGTTTGCGGTGAGTCCACCGGTGCGACTGATCCATTCTCGCCGTTCATCAATCACCATCGTGTCGAAGACCAAATCACCCAGACGCTGCATGCGGCGAGTCATCAACATGGAAATCAGGCCGACGGTATAACAGAAAGGAAGCATGTCGGCGGTTCGCAGAAAATTGCGACCGATCGCACTGGTGACGTCGATCGGAGTCCCGTTCGTCCGCACGACGCGGAGTCCTGCCGATTTCTTTCCCGGCGTCTGGCCGTTCATCCACGACTCAAACAGACTGCCGTAAAACCAGTTCATCACGAAGCCGATGATCGACATGATCCCGGCCACGAAGTTTTCACTGGAGTCGGCGAAGACACCAACCGCCGAAAGCAGAATGCCGACACCCGCAAGGATGCCCAGCTTTAGCAGATTATCGATCAGCCATGCCCATGCTCGCGTACCTGGTCCTGCAATCACAAACTGAAAATCGACACCTTCCGGAGTCTCGACGACGACTCGTGTGTCCACTTTTCTTTTGTGGTTTTCGTTCATGACCGAGATATGAAAAGTTGACGCAGTGTGGCCAGAAAAGCGGGGTAAAGGCAGACCGACGGCAGGCTTAAGTTGACTTTTAGGCCCTACCTGACAGGAGACCTTCTGCTGCTTGGCAACGATGACAGAAACCCAGTATTAATGCAAGCCGATGGAGAGATGCCGACGGAGAGATGAGGACGAGCCGACGGCGATTGTGGAGTGCAGTGGTAGATTTCGATCAGTTCGTCGCTGGAAGCAATGCCGTGACGAACTCTGCGGTGTAAAAAGACGGTTTTTCGTGACCTGAGAACCTGGCTTCTGACAATTTGGTTTTTCGGTATCTCCCTGCGGAAGACGGCTTCGTCAACGAGCAATCGGGCATCGCAAGCATCATGTAAGACGTTTCATGCCGAGCACGTTAGCCAACTATTCGATTGGTTCTGTTGAGCGACAATTGTTTTTCCGTTGGATTAGCGGGACGAGTGCCCTGTTCGCTCATTGATGGTTCCCGGACGGAATTCTTACTCGCAAAACGGTCGCCCACGTTTGGGTAGATGAATATCCCCCGGTACACACAGCGATGGTCAAACCTCAAAAATCTGGATTATCGAGAGATTCGAGACGTAAGATGCTTCGCTGTTGTCACGTCCAATCAGTATCTCGACATCGTCGAAATGTTTGGCCCCTCGCCTGCGGCGATTTCTCTGAAAACCTCGGGGAACCAGTTCCAACGCGGATCGATTGCCGGTTAAGGACTTCGAAGCGAAGTTGGTCGAAATGAAAGAATGAAGCACCGAATCGATCACGGATTTTCGTCTCATGGAAGATGTAGGAAATGTCGCTTCGGCGTACGATAAATTGAGTGAAGGCTGCGAAATTGACGCTGTGGCACCCCGTGTCGCGTTTCTGACTTTCGGCCGGACTTGACCTTCGAGGAAGAACGATGAGACCATTTCGAGCCGCGAGTGTTTTCCTGGTGGTTGTGACCGCTCTTTTCTGCGTGGGCTCGAAGCGAGCCCTTTCGCAGGCCGTGGAAGAAGAGCCATTGATTCCACAGAATCTCCTGAAGCTTGTTCACACACCTGAGGTGCAGAAGGAACTTGGGCTGGAAGGTGATGCTCGGATGCTGGACGTACTTCGAAACATCGATCGAGTCTGGTGGCCATCGCGAAATCTGCCCGAAGAGAAACAAGTAGAGACAACGCGGGAACTCGAAAAACGACTGTTCGATGCGTTGGGGAAAATTCTGTCGCCGGCGAAGATGCGACGATTTCGCGAAGTTGAAATGCAATCCCAGGGAACCAGAGCATTGCTGCTCCCTCATGTTGTCAAGGCTGTTGGTCTCGACGCCAAAGCACAACGAACCATCAAAGCCGCATTCCTTGAAACAGACTCGCTTGCGAGACAGTTGAATGAGAAGCGAGGCGGCGACGCAGATCTGGAGAAGCAACTTCGAGCAGCCCGCGAGAAGGAACTGAGCCTGCTCAATGGCCTTCTTACTAATTCGAAGCGACGAGAGTTGGGGAAACTCATTGGTGAACCGTTCAGCCTGACGGAGTTAAAACGCATCTATCCTTTGGCTCCAGAGTTGATTGACTCAGAGGAATGGGCGGGGACTGGTCGCACAGCTCTGGAATCGGAACGAGGCAAGGTCGTACTCGTTCATTTCTATGCGTTCCAGTGCCACAACTGTGTCGCCAACTTCAAGCATTACAATCGATGGTACGAGACCCTTTCGAAAAAAGGAGTCACGGTCATTGGCATTCAGACTCCTGAGACCAACGCGGAACGTGACTCCAAGCTTGTGCAACAGGCGGCGAAAGAGCAGGGTTTTGGGTTTCCGGTGCTGATCGACCTGAAGAGCTCTAATTGGGACGCGTGGGGCAACACGATGTGGCCTACAGTCTACGTCATCGACAAGAATGGATATATTCGATCCTGGTGGCAGGGAGAATTGAATTGGCAAGGAGCGACAGGCGACCAAACCATTGAAACGCTGGTGGATGAACTGCTGAAGGAATAGATTTGCAGGATGCTGCTTATTCCTATTGCTGCTGTGGTCCTCATCGCCTAAAGGATGTCCCTATGATAGAGCAGCCGTTGATCAGGATTATTTGCACATCGGTGCACCACAATAACACGGGAAGAGTTGCCGACACTCTGGCAGACGCCCTCCACGCGAATGTGCATTCTCCGGAGGAAGCGAAAACTCTGGATGTGTCCGAGTCGGATTTATTGGGCTTTGGCTCGGGCATCTACTTCGGTCGTCATCATCAGTCATTGCTGCAACTGGTTGATTCGTGGCCAACTCGCCCTTGCCGAGTCTTCATCTTCTCCACGGCTGGTCTTCCCTTCCTGCGCTGGTTTCAGCATTGCGCATTGCGAAGAAGGCTTGTTCGACGTGGCTTCGAAGTGGTTGCGGAGTTCTGTTGCCGCGGATGGGATACCGTGGGCCCGCTGTGGTTCATGGGAGGCATCAATTGCAAGCATCCGAACGCGAAAGACTTCGCAAATGCTCGAGCATTCGCGTTGAAAATCAAGGACACGATTCAGAAGGATCACTGAATGACGACACAATAAACACGTCAGGACCTGCGTGCATTATTTCCGCCTGCAGTGCGTCGACGCGGCTTCGGTACTCATCCTGTTCGACTCGCAACACCTCACTTCTCCAGTAGAACGATTAAAACTCCGAAACGCCGCGACGGCTTCTTCAGGACAATCGTGTCGCAGCCGATGGACTTACCTGCTTCAGAATGATCGCTCACATTCCGAAGCCAACGGTTGCCGCGAGGAAAATTAATAGATGCATCTCAGGTATGCGAACCCTGTGACGGCCCGCCAGGTTCCACGCCTCGATGGGTGGCGATGTTGTACCAGGTTTGAGTTCCATCGAAGAGTCTGCCTCATTGTCTGAAGCTGTGTTCCTTTTGCATTCTGGGCAGACGTGTCGTTTGAGTATTCTTCGGGGCTCTGGGCCTATGAGATTACAGACCGTTTCTTTGTCAGGCTAACCCTGCCTGGAACGTGCAAACGAATCGACGCCGGTTCTGACCATGACATCGATCTGAAATGGTGTGGATTGGAAACTGATCTACTGTCGGGACCGTCATTTGACCACGATCGCTACTGAACCAGCTCAGGAAAGACAGCGTCCGTTGTGTCGATGAGTCGTGCCATGGTGACTCCGTCGCGAGAACTTTCGGCGATGACTTTTGCTCCAGCGGGTACGGTACGCAGAGAGGAACGTAAATCGGCGAGACGATGAATCAACAACAGAAGTCCACGCTGTCCAGCAGGATCGTATTCCCACGGTATCAGCTTGATTCCGCGGTGCCGGACGATGGGCACCAGTGATTCCAGATCACTCAACTGAAATTGATGGCTCACGGGGGCAACATACACGACGCTGTTCTCGGGCACTTGATTCCAGAACTCTGAATTCAGAGCATCGGACCAATATCCAGCTTCCATCCCCAGTTTATCGGCTCCTTGATTACCACCAGCCAATGGACCATATTGAGAAATTGCGAGGGGGTGCATCGTCCAATAGAGAGGTAAGCAGCCGACAAGAATTCCAACGGACACTTTGCGGCCGAGATTGCGTTCACGACCTGAGGTTGGAGTTGTTGGATTGGTGCTCGGGCGTCCATCCAGCCACAAACTGAATCCTCGAGCTGCCAGCATCGCCAGCGGCGGCATCACGATCAGGAAGAGTCGAGTGCCATCGTAGACGGGTACTCCGGGAGCGGCGAAAACCGTGAGAGGCATCAGTACAAGCAGCAGCAGGAGTTTCTCCGTCGAATCAAGCGCCGCACGAAAACTTCGCAGGATCAAGCCGGATAATGTCCAGACGGGCAGTGAGATCAGGGTTGTGATGAACGGAAAATGCCACGGTACGTCTTTGTCTGCAAATCGCTGACCAAAGTACCAGCAATAAAGAGTTTGTCGCTCCGTCGTTCGCCCCAGATAGGTCATGATATTCTTCACAGGATCCAGCCAGAGCCATGGCCAGCCAGCAAAGAAGACGATGGCTCCAACGATTCCAAAGACTGCTAATGGTCGAATCGATTTCCACTGAAACTGGGCGACGGACCACAGGAACAGCAGCACGGGAAGAAAGAGACCCTGCACTTTCGTCAGCAGTAACAAGCCCCAGAAGACTCCGCTGACAGCGGCCTGCAGTGTTGTTGGAGGAGTCGGGCGAGTCCACCAGTTGAGCAGCGGAATCATCGCAGCGACCCACGCCAGATTTGTGCACGATTCCAGAGCTGATAGTCTCGCATGTCCCATCAGGTGCGGCATGCCTGTCAACATCGCGGCGACCAGAAGTCCCGTTGTCAGGCTATATTTGCGACGAGAGAACTCTGATAGCAGCAGGACCGTCAGCCCAAAGGCCGCACAAGAACCAAGTCTTGCCGCAGGAACATTGTAAATTGTTTCTTCGGAGCCTGTGATAAAAGTGGAGGACAGGCTGTGTGATACTCCCAGTACAAATCGTCCCAGCGGAGGATGATCGGGAAGATATCGCGGAGCTCCAAAAACTTCACGAGCGACATCGGGAGTAAGCAATAGTGGTCCATGTTGAGCAAGCGCGTCTGCCAGATAGACGCCCTGATCGATATTGAAAGATTCGTCCAGAGTTAGTCCGGGGCCAATCGGAAGATTGGAATTCACCAGGCCATGGTTCAGCATCGACGCCGCGAGCATGAATGCGACGAAAGAGAGACCAACCAGAATTGGGGAACAGCGAAACATGACGCACGATCGTTAGCGGAAAGTCGATTCCATGAAAAAGGGCGTTCCCTTGGGAACGCCCTTTGATTCTGCCAGCAGCAGATTATCGAGGTGCATCGTCAAATGCACCTGACCGTCTAACTACTTCGCTTCTGGAGCTGGAGCAGCGCCTTCAGCGGCTGGTGCTGGAGCTTCAGCAGCTGGAGCTTCAGCAGCTGGAGCTTCCGCTGCTGGTGTTTCAGCAGCTGGTGTTTCAGCAGCTGGAGTTTCGGCCGCTGGAGTTTCGGCCGCAGGAGCAGCATCTTCAGCGGCTGGAGCTGCATCGTGAGAATGACCGTCTTTCTCGTCGTGAGAATGTGGAGCTTCTGCTCCGCCAGCAACACCAGAACCGGCTGCAGCAGCGCCGCCACCAGCTCCAGTTGTGCTCTCATTCGCGGTACATCCCAAAGTGAACGTCACGCCTGTCAACAGCACGAGCGTGCTCAATGATTTAACGAATTTCATGTCCCCCAGCCTTTCACAAAAAACACTTCAATTGATGCCGCGACCCAGAAACCGCAGGAAACTACGATTAAGCGGCCCTATAACGCTACGAAAACACGCCATGAAATCAATCTTTCGGAAGTGCGAAATCATGGAAGTTTCGGTTTTGGGGCTTTCTTGAAGCCTTGCCGCCACTTGAGATTGCGTAAGATCGGCCGACTTGCCAGGAATTGACGCCGGAAAATACTGCCCAAAGCAGCCGCCATGGATGACCAAATCCCCGAATTTGTAGATCTTTCGCAATCGGACGATTCCGCGCCGGGGGGAGCATTTGCGCCGCGCGAGAAAGTTCGGACATTCCCGACCACCCCCGGTGTTTACCTCATGAAGGACTCTCAGGGCTGCGTCATTTACGTCGGGAAAGCGATCAACTTGCGAAGTCGGGCGGGTAGCTACTTCAATCGAGCGGCCGAGATCGAACAGCGCACGGCCGAACTGGTATTGCAGATCGCAGACATCGATTACATCGATGCCGAAAGTGAAGTGGACGCCCTGCTCATGGAAGCGCGGCTGATCAAAGATATTCAGCCGAAGTTCAATACTCAGCTGAAGGACGGCAAGACCTTTCCTTATCTGCAGATCACGACGCGTGAGGATTTTCCGCGTGTTGAGTTTACTCGTCAGCCGGAAACATCCGGAGTCAAGCTGTATGGCCCGTTCCTGAACTCAGCGCAGCTTCGCGGAGCCATCGCGATCCTGCAGAAAATTTTTCGGTTCCGTACATGTACGCTGGATATCGATGAGCATGACGAACGCTGGCGTTGGTTTCGTCCGTGTCTGCTGGCCAGCATCAATCAGTGCACAGCTCCCTGTAATCAGCGGATCAGCAAAGAGGATTATCGGGAAGACATTCGCCGGTTGAAGATCTTCCTGGATGGAGGCAAAGCCAGCCTGGTGAAGGAAATGGAAGCCTCCATGATGCAGGCTTCAAAGGAACTAAAGTTTGAGAAGGCGGCTCGGATTCGCGATGAGATCAAGTCATTGAAAGATCTTAGTCTGCGAGGAAACCTGGAGAGTCATGCTCAGCCGGAAGTGTTCTACATTGATCCTCAAAAGGGTTTAGCGGGACTGAAGAAGGTTCTGAAGCTGGACCAGATTCCGAGACGAATTGAAGGCGTGGACATCGCTCATATTCAGGGCAAAGACACGGTCGCCAGTCTTGTGCAGTTCATCGACGGATTACCGTTCAAGCCGGGCTACAAGAAGTTTCAGATTCAGTCGGTCGAAGGCGTTGACGACTTTGCGTCGATGCGAGAAGTCATTACTCGACGATTTCGCCGGCTGGTGCAGGAAGATGAAGCGTTCCCGGATCTGCTGCTGATCGACGGCGGCAAGGGACAGTTGAATGCGGTGATGGACACGTTTCAGGTTCTGGGAATTAAACCTCCGACAACAATTTCGCTTGCCAAGAAACAAGAAGAGATCTTTGTCCCGGGGCAGTCGGAATCAATTCGTTTGAGCCGCCATTCGTTCGGCCTGCGACTGCTCCAATACGTTCGTGATGAAGCCCACCGGTTTGCTCAGAGTTACCATCATCTGCTGCGGCGCAAGTCAACTTTTGAAGACAATCGCAAGGGGCCGCGGAAGAAAAAATCTTAGACCTTAAGTTTATTGCGGTCGAATTTGTTTCGCTTGCAGAACGTCCGGCATGATTTTGAGATGAGCCTGGACTTTGCCATCATTCACTTTGAAAGTCTTTGCAGAAAGCGGTATCAAGCTGGTTATGAATACATCTTCTGAACACATTCCGAATGCCTCAGCTTCTCAGTCCCGCCGTTCGATGATCGGGATGATGGGAGGTGGTGTCGGTGCGATTGGAATGATGTCGGCTTTGGGAGCGTCGGCGTTTGGCGGCCTTCAACCATCGCAGTTTCCGGGCAAGGCGAAGAGAGTCATTCATCTCTTCATGAACGGTGGTCCGTTTCAGGGGGACCTGTTCGATCCCAAGCCGGACCTGCTCAAGTTCGCCGGCCAGCGGCCGCCGGAAGCCGATTTCAGGACGGAGCGGAAAACCGCTGGACTCTTGCCTTCGCCGTTTCGATTTCGTCAGTGTGGCGAATCAGGACTTCCGGTCAGTGAGCTGTTACCGCTGACGTCGAAATGCATCGACGACATGTGCATCATTCGTTCGACGTACACCAATAATCCCAATCACGGCCCCGCATTGCTGTTGATGAATAACGGGACGATTTTGCCGACCAGACCCAGCATGGGCTCCTGGATGTCGTACGGGTTGGGGACGGAAAATGCAGATCTGCCCGCCTACATCGTGTTGTGTCCCGGAAAGCCGGTTCGGTTCTCCATTCTGTGGACCAGCGCATTTTTGCCGGGGTCTCATCAGGGTACGTATATCAATCATGCTGATCCCGCTCCGGACAAACTGATTCCGTTTCTGCGGAATGCTCAGGCCACCAGAGATTCTCAGGCTGCTCAAGTGGCATTGATGAGTCAGTTGAATCGACTGCATCTGGATCGTTCAGGTCCGGATGGACAACTGGAAGGTCGATTGCAGGCGATGGAAACTGCCTTCCGCATGCAGTTCACGGCCACGGACGCTTTCGATTTGCAGAAAGAAACTCAGGCGACTCGCGATGATTACGGCACCGGGCATTTTGCCAATGGTTGTTTGTTGGCTCGAAGGCTGAGCGAACGAGGAGTCCGTTTTGTTCAGGTGTATTACGGCAATGGTCAGCCGTGGGATACTCATAGCGATCACAACAACAGCACGATCAATCTATGTAAAGATATCGATCGTCCGATTTCGGCGTTATTGCGCGATCTGAAACAACGTGGGTTACTGGACGAGACGTTGGTGTTATGGGGCGGCGAGTTTGGGAGAACGCCAACTTCGGAGAACGGAAACGGTCGCGACCATAATCACTACGGATTCACCACCTGGATGGCCGGAGGCGGAGTTCGAGGTGGGATGACCTATGGTGAGACCGACGACTTTGGTTTCCGTGCGGTGCACAATCGAGTTCACGTGCATGACCTGCATGCCACGATCCTGCATCAGTTGGGGATCGATCACGAGAAATTAACGTATCGCTATGCGGGCCGAGATTTCCGGCTGACGGATGTCGCCGGCCGCGTGATTCAGGAAATCGTCACATAGCGACTTCGCTGTAGCTGAACGCATGTCTTGCCGGTTCAACGACAAATGAAGTGCGCGGCGTAACTTGTGTTTTCGTTTGAATTTACAAAAGGTGGTCAAGTCGGTCTGATGAGGAGTTACCACACTCATTCATCAGGAACTCCGAAATGACCACAAGAGAATTGTACAGTTCGATTGGTGTTTCAGGCTACGAACATCAACAGTGTTGGCGAAAGGACGGAGTATTTCATTTGCGGATGGCCGCTCCGGGTTCGTGTTACCGGTGTCCT
>CAMAXD010000126.1 GCA_945861975.1 Candidatus Kuenenia stuttgartensis
GTTGATTCGTCACTGACGGCCCACTAACCGGCAGCCAATTCAAGCTGGCTGGAAGCTCTGCGAGTATTTCGGTCCTGCAGTGAATCTGTCTCAACCGAGACGCATGAGGCTTCTGCTGATCTCATGGACACAGAGCAGCCATGCACGCGATACTGTACGGGTCCGCCAAACGGAGCACGTCGCAGAACTTCCACGATGGTTCCGGGCACGAAACCCATTTCCATGAGTCGGGAGGCCACACGGCCTGCCCCGGAAATAGCCGTGACAACTGCCGATTTGCCAGGTGTTAAGTCAGCCAGACGCAACGTGTTCACAGCAGCACCGTCCATTAATAACGTGAGGAACGACGAAACTGAAAGACTCGAACCACTGAACCCATGATCAAAAACTGCCTGCTGATTTGCAAGCGTGGAGTGAGACTCAATCTCACATTGCCCAAAAATAGTATCGCAGGTTGCGGAGAGTCCGCCACATCGCAGTTGTTCGTTTCCTCAAGAATTCAGAGGTTTTCTGTTTCTGAGACCCCCAGAATCAATAATGCGGTGGCCGTTCCGAACCCGGCTCGAGTCGCTCCGAGCTTTCGCTGAGCAGTTCCAGAGAACCCTCAATCTTGCCAAATCGCGACTCATTCTCCTGCAATCGCCGAAAATGAACCAACAGTGACGTATTCAAGCAGTCAATATCGTGCTGCAGGTGAGCCATTGCGGATTCGATTTTCTCGAGCCGGGCTTCCAACGAAACAGAATCAGGTTGCGTCATGATGTCCAGCTTTCAATTCTGATTGTTCTCGATTAAGAAATGCCGATTTCCGCAGCATATCATGGCGAGAGTGTAACGGGGGCGGACTTGACCGATGACCGCCGTCGGTGCAGATTTCAGTTTTTTACAATCACCGGATCAGGCTTCCCGAAACATAACGAAGGCTCGATTCTGATTTTCGAGCCTTAAGCATTCGCGAATCATCAGCAGGACACAAACACAATATGAATCATCCTCAGGTGATTGAACTGGATCACGCATTGGCACGGCATCATCTGAGCCGACTGCGCAACAAGAATACGGCCCCGGCTGAGTTTCGGCAGCACATTCGCAGCCTTTCGACGTTGCTGGCCGCCGAGGTAACTCGCCAGCTCCCGTTGGAGGCGGTTTCCGTTCCTACGCCGATTGAGACCACGGAGTGTCAGCAGCTTGCGGGACGCATTGCCGCTGTCCCAATTCTTCGAGCTGGTCTCGGGATGGTGACTCCGCTGACGGACCTGATTCCTCACCTTGAAGTTTGGCACCTGGGACTTTACCGAGATGAAGCGACTGCCAAACCCGTGCACTATTACGACAAGCTTCCGGCTGATAATCCCGCTGACGTCGCGATCATTCTTGATCCCATGTTGGCCACGGGTGGTTCCGCTTCGATGGCAATTGAGGCATTAAAACGCTGGAAAGTGCCTCGAATCTATATGCTTTCGATAATTGCTGCTCCCGAGGGCATCCGGCATGTGCTGGATCAGTACAACGATGTAACAATTCTGACCACCGCCATTGATAGATGCCTGAATGAGCGAAAATACATAGTGCCCGGGCTTGGTGATGCAGGAGACAGAATGTTTAATACCTGACAGTGCACATCGCGACTCAGGCGTTCGTCCAGGTAGAACCGACCGCATATTCTCGGTAGAGGTCCGCCTGCCACGTTTGTTGCGGCCAGTCATTACGTTGTTGCTCTAAGCATTTGCTCGTCAACCCGGCTGGGCTTACTATAGTCGCCTTTGCAAACGAGAACTGAGCCATCAGGTAGTGGACAACGCCAGGGAAAACCCGTAGGTGCTGGTAATTACCCTGGAATGAAAACCCCGGGGATTTCCATCACTTCTGCATCTTTGAGCAGCAGACATTTTGTGGATTGCTTCAATTCATCGTACATTTGGAAGAAACCTTTGAGGAGACATCTCGATGGCTAAGAAAGCCAGCAAGACCACTGCACCGGCACCAAAACCGAAACAAAAACTCAGCAGCGTCTCTGAGTTCACCCAGCTGAAGAAGCGAAAGCCATTTTCGGTGTTCCTGGTAATCGATGACCGCAACACCCGGGAAACCCTGGCGGCAGCTCTGAGAGGACTGCAAATCGACGTTCACGACTACATGACTGCCATGGAGTTCTACCGTGACTACCGGAATCCAGTTCCCGGCTTGCTGCTGACAGAGGTGCATCTCCGCGGCATGAGCGGTCTTGAACTGCAGGAGAAGCTGGCGGCGGACAAAAATGATCTGATGATCGCCTTGATTGCCGGCCATGCGGAAGCACCGACCGCAGTCAAAGCGATGCAGGCTGGCGTGATTGATTTCCTGCCAAAGCCAATTCAAGTCGATTCACTCGTCGACCTTGTCGGTCGCGCGTACGCCATGTACTACGATGTCGACTGGGACTTCGTCGGGGAAGACCTTGACGAAATCGAACGCAACATGAATCGCATCACAGGTCGGGAACGCCAAATTCTGGATCAGGTCGTGCAGGGGCTTTCCAGCCGCGAGATCGGCCTCAAACTGGACATCAGCGTCAAGACAGTGGAAGCTCACCGCGCCCATATCAACGATAAGATGCGAGCATATAACCTGGCGCATCTTGTGCGAATGGTAATGGCGTATCAGGAAGATTCAGCTGACTGATTAAAGATGCCAGCTTCCGCAACTTTTGGGCTTTTGGCTAAAAAGTTGCGACTGGCTACTGAAGTGATTTGATCGCTCAGAAGTGGTTTGATCGCTCAGAAATCGCGGATTGCTGAAATCGCCGACGCAGGGATCACTTAATCAGAAATCCAGAGGATGTTCGGGGCAGGCTGATCGGCCGATCAGAACAGCAGTCCACCATCCTCATCAGATTCTTCTTTTGCAGCCTTGCGGTTTGTTCGAGCAGCATCTGCGGCAGTGTTCTTCTGCAAGGTTGAGGTCGCGTCGAACTCGGTGGTCTCAATGTCGTCTGTGGCTGTCAGCTTAGTCACAATTTCGATTCGCTGAGCCGCGGCATCCAGTTTCCGATGACAAACTCGCAGCAAAGCCATGCCTCGTTCAAACTGAGCAAGGGATTCGTCCAGTGTCTCCTGGCCGGATTCCAGGCGAGAAACAATCTGAGCCAATTCAGACATCGCCGGCTCCAGCGCGATCTCGGCGTTGTCGCTGACTTCAGACTGTGATTTCCGTTTGGCCATGGGCTGTCGTTTTTCGTGCAGGAACGTACTGAAGGTCTTGTGAAACTGCGCCGTTCATCATCGGCGGGCGAATCGTAGTAAACTTCGTCCAAAATGGTAGACGACTTCAGTTGGAGCCTTTGGAACACACTCCCTCAGGTTTGATCGATCTCCGATTCCATTTGCCGGATATTCGTCCTGACAAATTCAGCTACGACTACGACGCATTATCACGAGACCACTGATGATCATGGCCCCGCCAATGGTTTGAGCGATCGAGATCGACTCACCACGCCATAACCACGCAGAAACGATCGCGACAATGGGACTCAGATTCTGAAACATCGTCGCTTGTGCAGCTCCGGCATGTTTCACTCCATAACTCCACATCGCCAGCGCGAGGCCGGTGGACAGAATTCCGGAGTAAAGAATACAGACTTGCAGCGAAGTTTCCTGCAGCAGAGGAATGCTGACGGCCAGCGTTGGCCATGCAAACAGCACATGAAACGGCAATCCTATGGTCGCCGAGCAGGCCGCCAACTGCACCGGCGAAATTAATTTCAGCATCGGACGACTAAAGACCGTTCCACTCGCCCATGTCAACGCGGCCAGTAACGCGATCATGTTTCCGGAAAACCGAGTCGCAGCATCAAGATCTGACTGACGAGACTTCACTTCATCAATGATCGGGCCGGGAGCCAGCTCTGAAGCGTTCGCGGCCTGCTCACTGCCGACGACTTCTGAAATCGTCACCTCTGCGAGCGGAGTGGCCTGTTTCTGCACCGTCACAATCATTGTCCCGGTGAACGCGATCAACAGGCCAACCCACGCCATCGCCGGCAATATCTCTTTCAAAAATAAGCGAGCCCCCAACGCCGTCCACATCGGCACCGTGGCCATGATCAGGGCGACGTTGGCCGAGGTCGTCCGGGAGACTGCCATCAAGAACAAGTACTGATAAGCGACGGAAACGATCAGGGCATAGATCAGGATTCTGACACGCGAGATCCCGGCTGCCGGGCGGACGCCGGTACGATATTCCCAGCCTGCACAACCCAGGAGCACAATCGCGGAGACGACCAGCCGAATTGCGTTCAACGAATACGGAGTGATGCCTGATTCCAGAGCCACCTTCATCACGGGAATGTTGACGCCCCAGATCACGGCCACCGCCAGCAGCGCGACATCGGCCAGCAGAAGTTGTCTTAACGACAAGCGTTGGGATTCGGACGTCGAGTTAACACTCATGGAAAACGATCGCTGTAAAATGAGGATTCTCGATGACTGGGTGAGCAGCCTGCGGGAATTCTGTGAAGGATACGCAAAACTGCCTGCAGCGACCTTCCTCAGGGAGCCTACGTTCGCTCAAAATGCCCCGACTTCCTGTTTTTGGTCTCGATTGATAACGGAGTGCAAGGATGTTTTGCGTGCGAAGTTTGATTGCCCTTTCGTTGTGCTGCACCAGCCTCGTGGCCAGCGCTGACGACTGGCCGCAGTGGATGGGCCCCCAACGGGATAACGTCTGGCGCGAAACCGGGATTGTGGATAAGTTCCCGGACGGTGGTCCAAAAGTCCTTTGGAGAACGGAAGTCGCCGGTGGCTACGCTGGTCCCGCTGTGGCCGGAGGTAAAGTCTTCATCACCGACTACGTATCTCAGCAAAACGTCAAGGTTGACAACTTCGATCGCAAGGAGTTCACGGGCGAAGAGCGTGTTCACTGCCTGGATGAAGCCACCGGAAAAACCCTGTGGACTCATAAGTACCCCGTCAAGTACACGATTTCTTACCCCGCCGGACCCCGATGTACTCCGAATGTGGACGAAGGGCGAGTTTACACGCTGGGAGCTGAAGGCGATCTGATTTGCCTTGACGTCGCGGATGGAAAGGTTCTCTGGTCACATGACTTGAAAGCCGTTTATGGCACCAGGGCGGCGTTGTGGGGCTATGCGGCACATCCGCTGATCGACGGCAATAAGCTGCTGTGTCTGGCGGGTGGCGAAGGCAGTCATATCGTGGCATTCGATAAACTGACCGGCAAAGAAATCTGGAAGAGTTCAACCTCTCCGGAACAGGGATATTCTCCTCCGACGATCATTGAATTCGGCGGCGTTCGACAACTGATCCTCTATCGCCCCGATGCCGTTTCCTCTGTCGATCCTGAAACCGGCAAAGAATTCTGGTCCGTCCGGTACGAAGCTTCAAATGGTTCTGCAATTATGTCGCCCGTCATGTTGGGCGAATACCTCTACGTGGCAGGCTTCAGTAATCGCAGTCTCCTTTTGCAGCTGGATTCCACAAAGCCCGGCGCAAAAGAAGTCTGGCGGGATAAGCAAAACGTGATCTGCGCTGTGAACGTGCAGCCGTTTGTGGTGGGAGATATCCTGTACGGCTTTGACCAGAAGGGTGTCATGCGAGCACTCCGGATTCCTGACGGAAAACGGCTATGGGAATCGACTGCACCCATTGGCCAGCGACCAGCGGATTCCAGCACGGCCTTCATTGTTCAGCACGAAGATCGCTTTGTGATGTTTAATGAACTGGGTGAGTTGCTGCTGGCGAAACTCTCGCCGGAAGGTTACACCGAAATCGATCGCGCGAAGGTGATTGATCAGACCAACAACGCGTTTGGTCGAGAAGTGGTGTGGAGCATGCCGGCGTTTGCAAACAAGCATGCTTACATTCGCAACGACAAAGAGATTATCTGTGTCGATCTTGCGAAGTAAATGAGTTGCAGAAAGCTTTGCCTGGCAGACTGCGGTTGTGCAAATGGCGACTTTGGCAACGGCCGGAAGAATCAGCGAAGCTGACGTCAGGCAGGAGTGCGAGAGACTGAAAAGACTCTGGCAGCTGCAGGAGGCAGAGGCTCACTCCACCGGCGAGCACGCCAATGGCGTGGATTTAAGGGAAATTTGTAGCGGAAGTCGCGTAGACTTCCGGTGATTTGCCAGGAAAGCCGGAACTCTTGGCGAGTTCCGCTACGCTAAGTCCACGCCATTGGGAGAGCACGCCCTGGAGCAAGTTTTGTCGACAGAAAAGATTGAGCAACTGGACCTGTTTGATCGTGTACAGTGAGCGTCCGTTCTGGCGGTTTGTCGAGAATGCCGCTCCATGGCAAAGTCGGGGCGTCGACTTTTTGCAGTCTCACGAGAGGCTCGAACGTTGCATAATGATCCCGATCGCCTGAAGAAATAACTTGCGCGGTTCAGGTTGGGTTGGGACGACATCCATTTTGAACCTGACTCGCCCTCTTGATTGCAAACATGAACTCGGCACATCACTATCCAGCAGAATGGCTTCACAATGTGCCGAAAGCCGTTCATGTGCCGAAAGGCGTCCGTGTGCCGAAAGCCATCCGTCCGGTCAGTTCTTTGATCCTGTTTTTGAGCATCAGTCTTCAGGCAAGTTCAAAATGAGCGCAGTAGATCCTCCCGAAGTGTCCGTTATTAATTCTGTCACAGTGATCTCCCTGGGATCGGATTTTTCAAATCTATATGAGAGCCTGATTGATCAACTGGGTCTGTCGCCGCAGTTTCTGGAAGAGCTGAATCCACCGAAGTTGCTCATCGACATGAAGCATGTGAAGTTTGTTGGATCAGCGTTTCTCGGTCGGATGGTTTTCGTCCACAAGACGCTGTCAGCTCGCGAAGCAGGGCGAGTTGCGATGTGCGGACTGAATTCCTTCTGCCGCGCGGCGTTATCTGTCTCCCGGCTCGACACGGTTCTGGACGTGTTTCCGACAGTGGACGATGGCGTGGCTGCGTTTGAAGCGTGAAGCCTCCCAAGGCTGCAGATCGCACCAAAGGAGTTCTCCGCTTGACCTCGACTGCACAATCTTCCGCTGCAAAGTTCGGTCTTGATCTTACCGACATCTGTCTTGATCTCGCGGACATCCGTCAGGCGGCCGAACGAATTCGCCCCCATGTGCTGATGACGCCCGTTGTCGATGCGTGGCAGTTGCATCAGGAGCTTGGCTGTCGCCTCAGTTTGAAGTGCGAAAACCTGCAGTATGGGTTTGCGTTCAAAGCGCGCGGTGCCTGTAACGCTGTCTTTAGCCTGTCCGATGACGAGGCGGCCAGGGGCATCGTGACACATTCGTCAGGAAATCATGCGGCGGCCCTGGCGCGAGCGGCGGTGCTGAGAGGACTCAAGGCTCATATTGTGATGCCGCATAATTCTGCGAGAATCAAACTGGAAGCGGTCAGACGTCTTGGCATTGAGCCGATCCTGTGCGAGCCCGATTCGGCGTCTCGTGAAGCCACGGCGTCTGCGGTTCAACAGCAAACCGGGGCGACGATGATTCATCCGTTCAACGACGCCCGAGTCATCGCCGGGCAGGGCACGGCCGCACTGGAGATCCTGCGTCAGGTTCCTGATGTCGATACCATCGTCGTGCCCGTTGGAGGTGGAGGACTTCTTGCGGGAACGCTGTTGACCATCAAGTCGATCCGTCCGGACGTGCGAGTTTTCGCGGCAGAACCGGCATGGGCTGACGATGCTTTTCGCAGTCTCAAGGCGGGAAGTATTCAGCCGGCATTAAGAACAGACACGATCGCGGACGGTTTAAGAACGCCGCTCGGGACATTAACCTTTCCCATCATTCAACGCTTTGTTGATGACATCCTCTGCGTTGATGAATCAACGATTCTGCGTGCAACCGCGATGTTGGCACAACGATGTCGTCTGGTTGCAGAACCTTCCGGTGCCGTGCCATTGGGGGCGATGCTCCAACATCGCCACTTGTTCTCGGGCTCAAAGACGGTGGCTCTGATCTCCGGCGGAAATCTTGACGATCTTCGCTTACTGCAAAAGGCAGATTAAGCCGCCGTTTATTCCCGCGATCGCTCGACAAATCGCGAAGCCCATCGCGCTGCCTAAACCGCTATCTGCTGATGAAGTAACGCGTATGGTTTTCGCTGCGTTTCTGCAAGCTTTCGGAAATCCGCGACCATTACGCGCGGTGAAGACTTTGCGAAGTGAAGACTTTGCGAAGTGGAAGACGAGGCCGCTCACGGGGTGCGACGAGTACATAGGCACGTGATGAGCGCACTTGCGTTTTCGGGGTGATCGAGCGAAAGTGCTCGGCACAACGTTGCGCACCTGTTTGTCGTCTTGTCGTTGCGAGGAATCTTATGAGTCAGTCGCCGGAAACTCCCAAAGCGAAACGCAGTCCGATTGTGGCTTTTCTGGATTTGATTGAATGGCTGGGCAACAAGCTGCCCGATCCCGCAGTTCTCTTCGTGGGAGGCATTCTGCTGGTTTGGGTGCTGTCAGCGGTGTGTTCGCCAATTCCGTTTACCGAAACACTGCCTGGACAGAAGGACCCGATCCGCATCGTCAATCTGCTGACGCTGGAGAAGTTTGCCGACTTTCTCGCGAAGATGACCGAACACTTCGTCGGCTTTCATCCTCTGGGCGTGGTGCTGGTGGCGATGTTGGGAGTCGGCGTGGCCGAGCATTCCGGATTTATCAATGCCGTCCTCAAAACAATGTTGACGTTTACACCGAAAGCATTGTTGACCCCGATGGTGATCTTTGTTGCGATCATCAGCCATACGGCCGCCGATGCTGGATATGTGGTTGTCATTCCTTTGGCCGGTGTGATTTTTTATGCCGTCGGTCGACATCCGTTGGCAGGAATCGCCGCTGCCTTTGCCGGAGTCAGCGGTGGTTTTAGTGCCAACTTTGTACCGTCGGGAATAGATCCGCTGTTGGCCGGGCTAACGACTTCGGGAGCCCGATTGGTCGACGAAGCCTACATCGTGAATCCTCTTTGTAACTGGTACTTCACAGCGTGCTCAAGTCTGTTGATCATGATCATTGGCTGGGGCATTACGGATTATATTATCGAGCCAAAACTGAAGTCATCGATTGTCGACGGTGATCCGAATGAAATGCCGAAGCTGCCGGAACTGAGTCGCCGTGATCAACTGGGAATGGTGCTGGCACTTCTGTCCGTGGTGATCTGCTTCGGACTTTTGACATGGTGGGCCTTGATGCCGGAGTCTTCCCTGCAGGCCAAGCCGCCGGCCGGAGAAGAGTGGGCTCTTTATCAGCGGCTGACCAGTCTCAACAAAGTGGCTCCGGCCCGGCTGATGGGTTCGATCGTGCCGCTGATCTTTATCTTCTTTCTGATTCCCGGCATCGTGCACGGTTTTGTCTCGGGTACGTTTAAGACTCATCGTGATGCGATCAAAGGCATGAGTAAAGCGATGGAGTCGATGGGTTATTATCTGGTTCTGGTCTTTTTCGCAGCACTGTTTATCGCGTCGTTTGGTGAGTCCGGCTTTGGAGCGTTGCTGGCTGTCAAGGGAGCCGGCATTTTAAAGAGCATGAATGCGTCACCGTCCGTCACGATTGCGGGTGTGATCCTGATTTCCACAACCGTCAACCTGCTGATCGGCTCTGCGTCGGCCAAATGGGCAATGTTGTCGCCGATCTTTGTTCCGATGCTGATGCTGTTGGGAATCTCACCGGAGCTGGCTCAGGCGGCGTATCGCATCGGGGATTCATCCACCAACATTATTACTCCGATGATGCCCTATTTTCCTTTGGTCGTCGTGTTCTGTCAGCGGTACGTCAAGAATACGGGGATCGGTACCGTGACCTCAATGATGTTGCCATACTCCCTCAGCTTTCTGGTGCTCTGGACGGCCTTTCTGTTTCTTTACTGGTCGATCGGTATTCCGCTCGGTATCCAGGGACATTACGAGTACATTGTTCCGGCACCGGCCGGGGCGATGTGATGGTCGGGGCTTGTTCGGGCATCCTGGAATTGCTGCCGGAGGGACGTGTTGTGCTTGAGTGTTCCGGGACAATTGACTGAAATGCCCATCGGATGGTTCTGTGAGAATGCTCACGGGGCATCTCCTGCCTTAAAAACCCCCACCTGAATCAGTTCTCCTGCGAACTTCACTGAGTCCATTCGTGTTTCGAGCCACACTTCTCGTGATCAACGGAGCCAATCGCGGCAGCCGGTACGAAATTTCGTCCGTGCTGGATGTCGTGATCGGGCGGAGTGTCGGCTGCAACCTGCGACTGGATGACAGCGAAGTTTCGCGGCATCATGCCAGAATCACTCACAACGGCACTGATTTTGTGCTGAATGATCTCAAGAGTGCGAATGGCACGAAGGTGAACGGGCAATCAGTTGCCGAGCGAGTTCTGGCAAACGGCGACAGTCTGCAGTTTGGTTCAAGTGTGATCGCGTTTCAGCTTGCGGAGAGTCATCATCCGCCGGTTGTATCTGCCAATCAGATTCGTTTCATTGAAGATGGTCGGCCGCTTGATTCATCCGTTTTTGCTCAGACTGTCGGAGTAAACGGTGTTAACGCGATGCCACTCCAGGGAGCTCCCAAGACCGGCCTCGAATTGCTTTACCATGTCGCCGAAGAGTTAGTAACTCCTGTGCATTCGCTGGAAGAACTGCTGCAGCGGATTCTGGACCTGACCATGAACGCGGTAAACGCGGATCGAGGTTGTGTGCTGCTGAAAGATCCAGTCGGTGTTGATTTGACCGCGATTGCATTTTCACGTGGCAAGAGTCCGGCCTCGGATGCTCAGCAAATGCCTGTTTCACGTTCCATCACGGATTACGTGCTGCACCATGGAACGGCTGTCAGGACTTCTGATGCCAGTTTGGACAATCGATTCCAGACGGGACAGAGCATTGTGACGGCAGGTATTCGCGAAGCCATTTGCGCGCCGATGCGAGGTCGCTCGGATCTGCTGGGCGTTTTCTATCTCGACACGACAACGCCTTTTGATCAGGCCATGTCGACCGGCGTACCGATGCGGCTCAATGATGAGCACCTGCGGACCGTTATCACGGTGGCTCGACAGGCCGCATTGGCGCTGGAATCGCGACAGTTTCAGGACGCGATGCTCAAAGCTGAGCGCTTTGCCGCAATGGGCCAGACGATCACCGTGCTCAGTCACCACATCAAGAATATTCTGCAGGGAGTTCGTGGTGGAAGCTATCTGATTCGCATGGGGCTGGATAAAGAGCAGACAGATCTGATTCGCCAGGGCTCGGACATTGTCGAACGTAACCAGACGCGAATTTACGATCTGGTGATGGACATGTTGAGCTTCAGTAAGGATCGAGTACCGTCGTTGCAGTTGGCCGACCTGAATAAAGTGATCGGCGAAGTTTCCGAGCTTGCGGCCGCTCGAGCTGCCGAGTGCGGCGTCGCGATTGAGTTTCGCAAGGGCGACGATATTCCAACCTCGTTATTCGACGCGGAAGGAATTCATCGAGCGGTACTCAACATCGTGTCAAACGCCATTGATGCGGTCGATGGGACCGACAACGGTGCAGTTGTCCTGCAAACGGGTTACGACAAATCGGCCGACATGCTTTTAGTTGCCGTTAGTGATAATGGACCGGGTATCCCGGAAGACCAGCGAAACGCGATCTTCAATGTCTTTGAGTCGTCTAAAGGGGCTCGCGGGACCGGGATCGGGCTGCCGGTCAGCCGAAAAATTTTGCGCGAGCACGGTGGTCGAGTTCGTGTCGAAGGCGGCCCGGGTCAGGGAACTCGCTTCGTGCTCAGCTGGCCACGAGGGAACGTGACGTTGCAGGATATTAGTGATCTGATTCCCCGGGAAGATGCCATCTCGCGTCCGACGTCGACTTAACGGGATCGATTGGCGAAGGAGTTCCGCGCTGCATTGGGCAGACTGCTGATAGCCCACATTTCATCAACCCGAATTGTGGTGATCAAAATAACTCAACGGATCCAAATCCGTCGGCCATGGATGCTGATGCCCCTGCGCAACTGCCAGCGACCGTTCTTTCCGATTCCATCGTAGAACGAGATCGCATCCACTTCCGCCAGTCTTCCAGTCGAGCGTCCACGTCGCGTGATGGGACTTGTTCGGTGATCGGGACGGCTCGGCCGTAAATCGCATTCAGAGTTTCGGTGATATGCTGGATCTGCTGATTGACGCGATCCTGAAATTGGAGCCCCATGACGGCTTGGGAGATTTCCCGGGAAAGACTTTCGCTGGTCGATTCTGACGACTGCAAAGCCTGCACCAACTGCTCATGAAATGCGGCGAGTTCGTTGAGCATCTTCTTGAGCATGTCGCTGGTTGTGGCAGCGTGCCAGGATGATCCGGGTGCTCTTCCAGAACTAGTTCGATCTCGTTCATTTGCACACTCGTTAAGTTCAAGAACAGGAGATTTCAGTTCACAAAGTTCTTGTTGTGCGTCAGGGTGCTGATCTTGTTGCGACTAACTGACTCTCGTGATCGAACCGATCCGGCAAAGCTTGCTGGCAATTGTGAATGTACAGCGGACTTCTGTATCTCATTGGCAGGGTGTACTCCCTGTAGAAGAGGCGCCTGCTGAGACTAGCGACAAAGACCATTGGGTGTGCAATCCATGAGTACCTACCTGGCCCGAACTGGGTGACACTATGCAATGCTGGCATTCTCGCATCATTCCTCGGCGATCACCTTTTCACCCAATGATAACGTGTCATCCTGTTACACAAGTGAGACAATCTGTCGCTTACGAAACCAGCCCGGGGCAAACATCACAAGGCCATCGCGTGACAGCAGGAAATCCAGGTCCTGTTGATCCTGAAAAACTTGCGTTCGATCTTTATCACGATTTCAAATGCTTGTGAAAAACGCCATGCCGCCATCCGGCATCGGCCGTCTGCAGCGATGAGACACATCATAGAAGCAGCTGAGGAAACTGCCCGACGCTCCAGCAGTGCTGTGAATCGCGTTTAACTTCTCTGCGAGCAAGCCCTGAAGTTCGGCGGTCCGGCGCAGTCCTGCACACCGGATTGCGATGTGCAAATCGCAGTCACTCAGTCGACCTGACGATGAATCTTCGGAATCAACTCCGCCCTGAGCTGAATGTCCGCAGGGTAGGATAAATGCGGCAAGCACAACTCGTAAAAGCAGACTTCAAGATCGCTCAACAGTCGCTCCACATCAATTCCGCCCAATGACGGAGCAAAGCGGCTCATATAGCCGCGTGCTGAAATACTCATGCGACGTGCGCCGCCAAGATTTCCTTCTTCAAAATGAAACAGAGCAACAGCCGTCTGAATCAAGCCCTGAAAGAATGGCTTCTCCGGACAGGTCAGTTCGCTCCAGAAATCTTCCAGCACGTCATGACATGCGAAGTACTCGCCCTCATTGAACAGACGAATGCCTTCGTCGATGCGAGGATCTGAAAAGTCGCACGCGGCCATAATGTCGTTTCCCGCAATCACGCAGACTATTGGGGGTTGGGCGTTGGCGGCTTGGGCGTTGATGGGCTGGCCGTTGATGGGCTGGCCGTTGACGGCTTGGCCGTTGACGGCTTGGCCGTTGGCGGCTTGGCCGTTGACTTGGGCGCTCGGATGACTTCAGTCAGCCACTCTCTCAGGCGATCGCGAGTCGGCGATGGCCGCAGAATCCATTGATCAGAATGATTGCGAAATCCCGTCGATGCAAACGTGATATGTTGCAACTCAAATGATGCCAGATACTTCCGAGTCTCCTCGATCTGATCTCGTTCACCGCAAATAAACTGCGGTCTTTCCTGCAGTCTCTTAAGGCGCATCGCAGCCGCCGCTGCATCACTGTCGGGATAAGGCCAGCGACGAACTCCGTCGTAATGACTGCACGGAACAAATGCTCGCCACAGACGAGAAGTCTCGTCATCAAACAGTCCCAGATAATTGCACGCGATCGCGCCGCGAGAAAACCCGGAAAGCATGACTCGGCCTGAATCGCCACCGAAGTTTGCACAAACATCCGCCACGGCCGCTCGACAGAACTTCAGCGTTGGCTGTGGATCATAGGCGGGCGCATCACCCCACCATGTGATCGTCAGATCATTGCCGTTGTTGTTAAGATACGGCAAACAGATCCAGATGAATCCAACGCCCGCCGACATCCCGTAACCCAGATTGCAGTCTTCAGGCCGGCCGCGGCATTCATCTCCCCAGGGATCCTGGTAACCGCCG
>CAMAXD010000127.1 GCA_945861975.1 Candidatus Kuenenia stuttgartensis
TTAACGTTACGAATGCGTGATGCAACCGCAGTCCAGGCAGCGGTTGAGAAGGCCGTCAATTCGGCAGTGATCGTTTCTGGAAATCAGCTGTCTGTTCGAGTGAACGACCCGGCCACGCAGATCACGATTCTGCTGAACCAGTTTCGCAATGAGATTCTGGGGCTTGAGTTGACTCGGCCATCACTGGACGACGTCTTTCTGGAACTGACAGGTCGTTCACTTCTGGTTTCGGGAGACGCTCATGCATAGCGGAGCCATCATCGCGTTGACACAGCGTGAGCTAATTCGGTTTCTTCGACAGAGAACTCGTATCATTGGCGCTGTTGGTCAGCCTGTAATTTTCTGGCTGCTGTTCGGGGCGGGCTTGAGAACATCATTCCGCCCGCCGTCGTGGGCGGCTGGTCTGGCCCATGAAGTGACCTACCAGGAGTACTTTTTGCCCGGAGTCGCGACTCTGATCGTACTCTTCACCGCGATCTTTTCGACGATTTCGATCATTGAAGATCGACGCGAAGGATTTCTCCAGGGAGTTCTCGTCGCACCGGTTTCGCGTCTGGCGATTGTGCTCAGCAAGATTTCCGCAGGGACCATTCTGGCCATTCTGCAGGCCGGCCTGTTTTTGCTTATCGGTCCGATGTTATCGTGGATTGGAGCGGGTGCCGACATTCATGTCTCATGGTCGCTGAGTCGAATGCTGATGGCGGCCGTGTTTCTGATTCTGATCGCCGCAGAACTGACTGCACTTGGCTTTGTCATTGCCTGGCCGATGAATTCGACACAGGGATTTCACGCCATCATGAGTATTTTCCTGATGCCGATGTGGCTGGTTTCAGGAGCTTTTTTTCCGGGAGGCGATTCCGGTTGGTTGTTCTGGTTGATCCGCATCAATCCATTAACCTATGGAGTCGCGGGCTTGCGGCGCCTGTTGTATGAACAACCGCTGCCCGTCACCCCGGAGCTCCCGTCGATGTTAACATGCCTGAGCGTGACTGTGTTTGCGACGATTGTGTTGATAGTTGTCTCCGCAAAAATGGTTTCGCGAGCAAGCGTTAATAACGCGGCGTAGAACTTGCCGTTCCTTCGCTTGTGGCCATTTAAGGGCCGATGCTCAAAGACTCACCTGATGGCTTGCGATGGCCCGGTTTCCAGTTCTGCGGACTGCATACCATTCATTGCTGAGAACTCCGGGGTACACTGAGTGCTGGTCGAGTTTGAGCCGTGCAGGACTGTGATCTGGAGTTGAGCGTCCTGATGAGCATCGATGCAGATGTCCTGTGGGGCGTCTGAATGCAGGACCAGGAATGCAGTGCCACAAAGTTTACGTTTGGCGGTTCTATTGCCTGCATGCATTAAGCTGCAGCAATCGACTGGTGAAGACAAAGGTGAAACGGCATCGTGGTCGACGCAGGCCTGTCGGATTGACCATTCTCGGAATAGCTCCGCGAATGGAGCGTGAGCTATCGCTGCAATTGACTGATCAAACGGTGTGGAATGGTGATGCAGAAGTTCTCTGAGCGCATTCGCGTCAGCCAGGTGTTGCTGAAGGAAAGTGACACCGGCAACACGACTGCCGGCTCGCCGAGATGTCAGGAAGTGATCAACGTCTTTGAGGATGATCGGACACTGGGCGGGATTTTGACGGAACGCGGACTCTCTTGCCGCGAAGCCAGCCGGGGCTGAGCAGAATTGATGCTCAACCCAGTGTGCTGCAGCTTCGTTAAGCCATGACGGGACTGCATGATCCTTTAGCGGTGAATCATCCGCTGCTTCATGACGAATGCAGAATATGGCGGCGTGGGTCAATTCATGAGCCAGTAAGGCTCGCAGTTGTGCCTGTGGTGGAAGGTGCTGATCCAGATACAGGATATCACCACTTAGCGAGTTCTGATCGCACTCCATAAAGTCATGGCGACGCACACAACCGAGGACGGGTGTGTCGTTCGAGGACTTTCTCCGATCCAGATCTGTCAGGACCACTGAGAGCTGATGATCGCCATCAAGATCAGTAATGTGGCCGATCCATTGTTCAACCAATGGGAGTAGTTCGTCTTCGATCGTCTCGCAAGCCCTGTTCGCGGTGTCGCGCAGCGGATGGTTCTGTGGCAATTCGGAACGACTACCGACAAGAGACAGGTCAATGTAGACTTTGACTCGAGATCCTTCTGCTATCGCCAACGCCTCGCGGGGTTGCTGGACTATTTGGTCGTGTTCAAAATGTGGAATCAGGAAGCGACGCTGCCGCGACCCTGTAAGTGGCTGCACTCTAACCTGACGAAGACTACTCCGAGGCTTTGAACCGATGGTCGTGACAGCATTGGCGTTCGGCGTCTGTCCTCTCCGGTGGATCTCTGACGGCCTGGCAGACTGGATGTGCTTCAGATCACCACGGCTTTGGGAATCGTCGTTGCTGGAGGTTGTCCCTTGTCCGCTGGGCAGGGAGCTGATCGTCAGGGAATGAGCAGCCCCGGAAGTATCGAGACTGCCCACGATGATCAGCGAATTCGGAGGCACTCGAAATCGGATGGCAGAATCCGGACTCATCGAAAGTCCACGGATCGTACCTCGATCTCGATCAACGACTCTCTGAAGTTGCCGAGCGACAGGACTGGCCGGGGAGCTCTGGTGCCCGGTTTTCCGCCCAGCCTCAGAGCCTCCATCGGTTCTTCGTTCGAGGACCGAAACCGCCAAAGTGGCCAGCATGACCGCCAGAAGCGAAGGTAAAAAGCCGGAATGCCGCACCATGGAAGGTCCCCACCCCACGCGGCATCCGGCTCAAGTTTTAATGGTATTCGTCTGCCTTTTGCCGCCCCCAGGGACGGTATCGGCGTTACAACCGTAAAAATTGATACGTTTTGATCGGGTTTTCGGGCTGTGACGGCTTGGGGATCGTCACGAAAGGTGCAAGCTCAGTGGACCTCGATCGCTGGGGTGGATGCAAAAAGAGCCGCAAAATCAGAATTCTTTGCCAGCGGAGTTTGCGGAGTTGACCACCTCGCACGACCAATTGTGCGGAGTTTTGCCCTGCCTCTTTGTTCTGCCTGTTTTTACCGGGAATTCCTTTCCTGCTCATCCGAGAACGACTGTAGACTACTCCGCGCACGGCGTTCAGTTTGGTGAGCGTTGTGCGAGTCATGTCCATCGGACGGTCTGCTACTGCGGAACCTCAGGGGAATTCTCATGCGGCATTTGGCGGGTTCGTTGTGTTCATTGGGTCTGGGCGTTTCGGCATTTTGCCACGCCGTAATGGCGGACACGAAAACGGAGCAGCAAGCTCCGGACACGGTTGTGTTTCGGACAGCAGCCGTCACGGGCCAGCAGCACTTCGCCGTGGCAATTCGCTCCTCGGCGGTCCCGGCAGAAATTCGTCGCCACGTGATCTTGATTGACACGTCCGCCAGCCAAACCGGCCGCTTTCGAGATGGCAGCATTGAATTGCTGACGGCTCTGATTGAGCGCCTGCCTGCTGGGCATCAGGTCAAAGTGGCCGCCGTTGATACAACTTTTGAACCGTTGACGGAAGGCTTTCAGTTGACGGGTTCAGCGGAACTGAAGCAGTCCGTGAAATCGCTCGCATCTCGTACTCCCATGGGGGCGACCGATCTGACATCCGGGCTGCGAGCAGCCTTTACCGAGAACACATCTGAACCGATGTCGGTGCTCTATATTGGCGATGGAATCAGTGCGGCTGATCAACTGTCAGTGAAGAATCTTGATTCACTTGTTGATGAGCTTCTTCAGCACAGCGTATCGTTCCACGCATTGCTGTTGGGACCAAATGTTGATACTCAACTCACGGGAATTCTGGCTCATCAGACCGGTGGGACTTTTGAGCAGCCTGTCGCTTTGGATGCCGCTGCTTCAGCGGAGCGATTGGCAACTCAGATGTCAGCGGCTCCAGTGTTCGTAAAGGACGTGGAAGTTTCTGGAAGCGGACTTAAGCTGGCCGCCGGGGACAGCGTTGCTCTGAGAGCGGATCGACACACCGTGCTTTTCGGGCAGGGATCTCCAGCAGGAAGTCTCACACTGTCCGGTCATTCTGCCGATGGCAGTGAACTGGTTTGGAAGTCGGCCCCGGGCGAGGTGAAAGAGGCGGGAGAAGAAGTTCGAGTTCTCTTCACTCGAGCTGCTGAATCCGACGGGTTGATTTCGGCAGTCGTGGGTCTGGAAGGACTGGCAAGTTCTTCTCAGCAGTTCCAAACGACGATTACAGATTCGATCACAGCGGCGGAGCGTTTCCAGAGGGCCGGACAGAAAGAAACGGCTCTGGCTATTGTTCGCAATGCTCTTTTGCTCGACTCCGGCAACGCAACCCTGACGGGACTTGCAGCGGCATTGCAGGACGGCGAAGCAAATGTTGAATCGCCTGTTCCTCCGGTTCCAGTCGATGAAGTGACCGAGCCATTGGTCGATTCCGGCAACGACAAATTGGGACCACCAAGTGCAGCGGAAGGCGACGTGCTGTCCCGAGCCGCTGCGGACAGAGAAATCGCGACTCAGCTATTGGTGCAGTCCGTCAAAGCCGCGATCGACGAAGCGAATCGTGTGTCGGCCGAACAGCCCGAATACGCATTGACGCTTCTGAAAGATATGCTGGAGACGATTCGCAGTGCGGATGTTGCTCCGGAAAAGCGAAACGAACTTGACCGTCGTGTTGTTGATGCCTATGCATCGGTGAACTCAAATCGTCAGACAAATCAGATACGTCAGCGCGACAAATCTGAACACCTTGCCAACCGCGAAGCCATGGACCGTTTGTTGCAGGAAGCTGAGATTGAAGAACAACGTTTGCAAACTCTGATTTCACAGGTCCGCGGACTTCTCGATCGAGCCCGTCATGGTGACGTTCCGGCCTATGAAGAAGCGGAGATCGCAGCTCGAACGGCTCTGGATATGGAGCCGGGCAACGGTACTGCGTCCGCTGCCGTCGTGATGGCAGAAGCTTCCGGGCAACTTAGCAAAGCGTATGAACTGGTTAATCTGCGAGCAGACCGGTTCCTTGAAGTGTTGTACCAGGTGGAGTTGTCACACGTACCGTTCCCGGATGAACCACCAATTCAGTACCCACCAGCGGACGTCTGGCGTCTTTTGACTCGAAGTCGTGAGAAACATCAGTCGGTATCGTTGCGTTCAGAAAGGCCTGTTGAGCTCTGGCTCGAGCAAATGTTAGACATGCCTATCGATCTGGAGCATCCAGCTAACACTCCGCTGGAAGACATCATGACAGATGTCGAAAACTACTTCACTGAGCTGGGACCGTACACAATGCGGATCATGCTTGATGAGACGGATCCGGACATTGGCACAGACCCATTGTTCCTTACGACAACTGAAGTGCCCAGCGATATTGACCTGAAGGGGATCTCACTCCGAAACGCTCTGAAGCTGATCTTTGCCAAGGTGAAAGATCAGGATCCGGGTTTGACGATCATGATTAAAAATGAAGTCATGCTGGTTACAACCACGGATACCGCGAATTCAGAAGAAAACCTGATCACTCGAATTTACGACGTGGCCGACCTTGTTGTCATCACTCAGCCAATGCAGGGTGGTGGTCAGGGTGGCGGCGGTGGCCAGTTCGGTGGTGGTGGTCAGGGCGGCGGCGGCGGCGGCCAGTTTGGCGGCGGCGGCTTCATGAGCCTTCCACCGGAGCCTGCTGCTGAAGCAGAAGGTGGCATTAAGCTGAATAACGGCTCACTCAAAAAAAAACCGGTGAAGTAATTCCTCGGAGAGAATCCGGGAAGCTTCGGCAATCTGCAACGGACATGGCGGCACCTGAACACGGTGTTGACATGTCCGTTTTGCGTTCCCGAGTGCGCCCACAGGATGCCGCGGAATACCTCTTCTGCGCAGCAACTCCTCAGCAGGCTCAGCGAGTGTCTGGTTCACAGAGCCAGCAAAAGACGGAGGATAAGGCTGCTCAGAAACAAGCAAAGCCTGAAGCTGGAGCTTCGATCGCCCGCCGCATCATCGCTCAGCCAGATGTGATCAAAGCGTGGGATCAGGTCCTGTCTGAGGAGTCCCTGACCAACAATCAAATCGCCGACGCTGTGGCATGGTTGCATGACAAGAAGCATTACGAGGCGGCCGTTGAAGGATTGCTGAGCGCGATTCGGAACGATCAATCGGCTCCGTGGATTTACGATGTACTGGCTCTTGAGATGAAGCTGGCGGGCCGCCCCAGTAAAGATATCGCTCGGGTATTGGAATCGCGGATCGACTTCAGCACATCCGATATGCAGCAGATTCTGATCGCTGCTGCTCTGCTTTCGCGATTTGAAGCGTGGAATGAAGCCATCGCAATCTGCCGGGAGGCGACGGAACTCGATCCCGAGGTTCCACAGGTCTGGCTGCTTGGCAGAAGCATCGCCGACAAATCAAAGCAGGTTAACGCCCAGGTCTTTTTTCGTTGTGGCATCCTGACCTACGACTGGGGTACCGACTTTGAAGCCCATCATGATGAGGCGCTCAAAGTCGTTAACGAACTGTGCGAGGACCTTGAAAAGCAGAACCAGAAAGAACAGGCCACAACTTTCCGTAAGCAGTTGGCGGATGCGAATGCCAGAGATCTTATCGTCAACCTGGTGTGGGTCGGAGAAGGGGATCTTGATCTGGCCGTTGTTGAGCCCGGCGGTGAAAAATGCAGCCGCAAACAGAAGTTGACAATAAATCGTGGTCGCCTCGTGCGTGAAGACAGTCCGGTTGATTCCGCGACTGCGAAACACATGGAAACTTATGTTTGCCAGACAGCGCCATCCGGTGCGTACGAGTTACGAGTTCAGTTTGTGCTGGGCAAAGCGATTTCCGGCACTGCTGTTCTCGAGATCATTCAGCACGCTGGAACACCTGCCGAGAAACGCACGGCCAAAACCGTGGCCCTGGGAAAAGAAGATGCCGTTGTGAAAGTCGCGATGGAGGGCGGGCGGAAAACGCCGTAGAGGCTTTTGGTGAGGATAAGCGACTGGAGTAACGTGGCAAGTGGGCACTGGCAAGCGAGCAGCCTATTTCAGGTTCCTTTAGGAGAGTCGCGGACAGAAGATGTCAGGCGTGATGATGAGGGCGCGACAGGATGATTTAGTGACCGAAAGAATTGGTGACCGAAAAATTACGGCCAGAGACATGCCGTTGGGCTTCATTTTTCGGTCAGTCAATTTTTCGGTAGAATGCTTTTCGCGGCAGGAGAAAGAACAGCTTTCCGGCTTACGCTCGCAGACTTGCCGATAGCCCTGATTCACATGCACGAATGATGGATGTGATCACAGAATCCACTTCGTCAGTCGTCAGAGTTCGGTCAGCGGCCATAAAGCGACAGGTGATCAGATAGGACTTGCGATCGGCTGCAATCTGCTTTCCTCGATACTGTCCGCCAAACGATGTGCCAAGCAATAATTCTCCGGCGGCCTGAGAAACGGTCGATGCCAACTGAGCCCAACTGACGGATTCGGGCAGCACGAAATTCAGATCTCGTGAAACCGATGGGAACCGAGGCAGCGGGGTGTAACTTCGCGAAGGTTCAAACAGTTCTTCAATCAGCGGCAAGCGGAGTTCGGCGATCGTCACGGCGTCCTGAAGATCCGATCGATCCAGAACATCGCGGCTGAGTTCTCCAATCCAGCCCCAGACTACGCCGTTCAAAGACACCAAGGCGCCGCGGCCGGCAGTGAATTCGGAATTTTCCACAGGAGCTGTGGTGATCACCGAATGAGGTGCTAATTTTTGAGCCAGTGCTTCTACGGCACCCAGCAGGATCGCAAACGGTCGCCCGGAGACGATCCCAATCGTCAATGGTTCGGCGACGTTTTCAGGCTTGCCCTGTCCGGCTGACAGGTAGACTCGTGCGACTTCAAACAGTTCCGCATTCGCACTGCCATGACGTTCGTTCTGACGTCGACACTGCAGCAGGCTGGGGATCAGGCTTTGCCGCAACTGGTTCTCATGACTGCGGCTGGAGTGATTGACCGCCACCGCCGGAATATCACCCAGCGGCCGAAACAGCTTCCGCTGATCTTCACTGACGAATGACAATGTCAGGGCTTCAGAGAATCCGCAGGATACCAGTTGAGTGCGTACGGAATCCTGTACTTGTTCGCGACGAGTTCTTGCGGTGGAAACCACGGGCAGAGTCGCATCGGTCGGGATATGTTCATAACCATGAATGCGCGCGACTTCTTCGATCAGATCGCATTCACGCAGCAGATCCGGTCGCCAGCTTGGGGGTTCAATTGTCACACTGGTTTCATCGCGAGCCACCAGTCGCAGTCCGAGATTCTCCAGAATGTTCACGCTGGTGTCATGCGGAATCTGAATGCCCAGCAAGCGTGAGATTTGAGCAAATCGCAGGCTGATATGTTCGCGAGACTGCGGCGGAGCCTGTCCGGCCACAATCGAACCGCTCAGCAACGTACCACCAGCAACCTGTAGAATCAGTTCGCAGCAGCGGCGAGAAGCCCAGTCCAATTGCAGGCGATCGACTTTGCGTTCAAAGCGGTAGGATGACGGACTGTGCAATTTCAAACTTCGGGCTGTGGCGCGAACGGACAACGAAGCAAACGCGGCGGCTTCAATCAGCACGTTAACCGTCGAGTCGGAAATTTCCGTGTCGAAACCGCCCATGACGCCAGCGACGGCCACTGGTCGAGTCGCGTCGGCGATTACGCACATGTCTTCAGACAACGTGTATTGTCGCTGATCAATCGCCGTGATTGTTTCTCCCTTAACCGCGCGGCGCACAACGATGCGATGACCCCCCAGGCGATCCATGTCGAAGGCATGCAGTGGCTGACCGCATTCCATCATGACGAAGTTGGTCACATCAACGATATTGTTGACGGAGTTAATGCCGACAGCAGTCAGTCGATCACGAAGCCATGCCGGGCTTGGACCGACTTTCACCCCTCGTATGACGCGGGCGTGATATTCGGGACACAGGTCACTGGCTTCGATTGAGACGGAAGTTGCTGCCGAAGCGGGTTCGGTTGATTCTTTGACAGCGGTGGCCGGGACTTTCAGTTTCGTCCCAAACAGCACGGACACTTCGCGAGCCACCCCGATGTGTCCAAGACAGTCCGGGCGATTACTGGTGACTTCAATGTCGATGGCGACATCCGAGCTCGACATCGGTTCGGTAACGTCATGAAACTCTTCCAGATTCAGTCCGGACATTGTCAGGCGATTGGTGAGTTCTTCTACACTTTGAGGCAGCGAAGTGTAGTCCGCCAGCCAGTTCCTGCTCACGATCATGAATGATTTTCCACACTGTGTGAATTGAGGCCGGGTGTTCGCGGGATACCTTTAGATGATAGCCTCAGCCAAATGACAGCTTCAGCCGTGGCCGCGCACTGAACACACACTGAAACAAAACGAAAGCCTGTCCGAATCGCCCGCGTCGGTCCATTCCCATGCGTGCTCTGCGGAAAAGCGAGCAGTGTAATCAAACGTCCAGAAACTCCAAACCGCGTTAAGGTCCGTTCCTTCGGAAAGATGTTGACAGTGCGTATCAACTCCGTTAAAACTCCGACCGTCTGATCGCCGATGAACGGTACGACAGACGAATTTCCGGCTTTCGATCGTTAGCGAGGGCCTTTGGTAGGGAAACCGTCTTTTTGTAACAGCATGTTTTCAGGGAACTTCAGGTTCTTGGGAGACATGATGGCAAATCGGGCGTGTTTCCATGAGTTCGTTGGCGTCTTCGTCAGCAATACGTTCGGCTCCTGCGGGTTCGTCAGCAGGACGTGCCGAAACGATTCAGGCTTTGCGGCGGCAGCTCGTTTCTGCTCAGCAGACTCAATCATCACAACGCGTCATTCCCACCGGTTTGAAATCGCTGGATCAACTCCTGCCCGGTGGTGGTTTGCCTACGTCGGCTCTGATCGAATGGATCAGCGACGAATCCGGACAGACCGCTGCTTCGGTGGCTCTTCGAGCCGTCGCTCCGTTGCTTAGTCTTCCCGGATGCCTGGCCGTGATCGATGAGCGGCACGATTTCCACGGGAATGCGGCAAAAGCTCAGGGGATTCCACTGTCAAAGATTCTTCTGGTTCGTCCGCCGCGCCCCACACCGGAGGAAGCCGCTGCCGCCAATCAGTCTCGCTATGTGCGGCGAGTTTCCGTGTGTCATGCCGAGGCTTTGTGGGCTCTGGAGCAATCAGCTCGCAATACTGGCGTCCGAGCTGTTCTCTGTTGGCTGGATCGAGCGTCCCCGGCGGTGATGCGACGATTGCAACTCGCCGTCGAACGGAGTGGTGTGACCATTCTGTTGATTCGACCAGCCACCGTCCTGGGAAGCGCGTCCTTCGCGGACCTGCGATTGCACATTCAGCCAGCCCGTCTTCCGGAGCACATTCTTCGGGCCGCTCCGCCAAAAGCTCGTCTCCTGGAACGTCGCTCGTATTCGGTTCGCCTGTTGAGATCTCGCCATGGGCTTCAGCACGAAGGCACCGCCATGCTGCATCAGCATCCGTGGGACGACCGAGTGCGCGAGTAATCAAATGCA
The DNA here is from genome assembly GCA_945861975.1 of Candidatus Kuenenia stuttgartensis. Lineage (GTDB taxonomy): Bacteria > Planctomycetota > Planctomycetia > Planctomycetales > Planctomycetaceae > SXXK01. The sequence continues at coordinate 10,490 of CAMAXD010000127.1, forward strand.
TTACAATCTGATCCGATTGCATCCGCTGCCCGGTCCAGAATACCATTCTCGGCCCACTGATGATTTCGTCCATCAATTCTTTCCGGATCAGCACAATGAAACTCTCGCTCCTGACCACTCTGGCTCCGTTGCTGTTTTCCACAGCCTTCGCTGCTGACGACGCCAACGATCCCGCAAAGGCCTATCTCAACGCCGCCGAGGCCGGGACGGAGTTTGCGATTCAAGGAGAATACGCCGGAGGCTTCAAGACTGGTGATGGCGAAGTCAGGATTGGAGTGCAGGTGATTGCTGAAGGTCAGGGCAAACTGGCGTGGGTTGCCTACATCGGCGGACTGCCAGGCGATGGCTGGGATGGAAACACACCGTTGCGCGGCGCCGGAGAAATTCTGGGCGACAAGGGGATCCTGAAAGGCGATACCGGACGTGGAGAAATCAAAGATGGCAGTCTGGTGATCTTTACTGCCGACAACGTGCGCGTTGGTGAAATCGCGAAGACAACTCGCGTGTCGTCCACAATCGGCCGCAAGCCTCCTGAAGGTGCCGTAGTCCTGTTTGATGGCACCACGGCCGACCATTTTGACGGCGGAAAAATATCTGAAGACAAACTCCTGATGCAGGGCGTAACCAGCAAAGAAAAATTCCCCAGCTGTGAACTGCACGTGGAGTTTATGCTGTCGTTTATGCCCAATGCTCGAGGTCAGGGGCGCAGCAACAGTGGATGTTATCTGCAGGGCCGTTACGAAGTGCAGATGCTCGATTCGTTCGGGCTCAAGGGCGAGGACAACGAATGCGGTGGAATCTACTCGATCAAAAAGCCGTCCGTGAATATGTGCTACCCACCGCTCAGCTGGCAGACCTATGATATTGAGTATCATGCCGCAAAATTTGACGCGGCGGGAAAGAAAACAGAAGACGCGTGGATGACGGTGAAGCACAACGGTGTCACGATTCATAACAAGGTCAAGTTGCCTCACGCAACAACAGCCGCTCCCGTTGCTGAAGGGGCGGAGCCTGGTCCGCTGCATTTGCAGGATCACGGCAATCCCATTCGCTATCGCAACATCTGGATCAAACCTCTGGCCTATCGCCTGAGCACGCAGTAATCTGAGATTGGCGATCTGAGATCGACCTAACGTGCCTGACGCATCTCACGCAGCCTCGTCCAGTCAGTAATCTCAACGCCCATCGCTTCGATCTGCTGACGTACTGCAGGATCCGAGAAGATCCTGCGGTCGTCATCGCGAAGAAAATGGCTTCCGGTGATCGCCTGCAATTCGCTGTCGGAGTAACCGCAGTGAATGATCATCTGAGTGACTCCTGGCTTCAGATTTCTAATCGTGTCCAGGTACCGCTTCTGTCGAGCATCATGGTCTTTTCCGTCATAAAACTGGTACAGGTAATCAATCGGCGGCAGACCTTCGGCCTCCAGTTGCTCGATGAATTCGCCATTGCGTCGCACCAGATCCGGATAGCCAGCCGCCAACGCCGGATCGATGTTTCGTATAATCATCACGGGCAAGTTGTATTCGATGCCGAGCCGCACATAGATGTCCAGCATATCCGCGGTGGAGACCACGGTTCCCATGTGAGTATCCAGGTGGCTCAGGCGAATTCCGGCCGCGAGGGCTCGATCGATCTGAGCTCGTAACTCAATTTCCACTTCCGCCGGGCGAGCCTTCGCGATGACCTCTTCTTTGGATTTGAAGAGATAGCCATCTTTGTCGACCAGCGTCGGGACTTTGTCGCGTCCGGCCACGGAGCCCCATCGGTAGGAGCCGAACTCCGAGTTCAGCGTCAGGTGAATTCCGAAATCTTTCTCCGGATGTTGGCGAGCCCACTCGGCGAATTCGGGAAACCAGGGACAGGGAACCATGATGCTGCAGGAGGAAACAAAACCCTGCTCCATCGAATCGATGGTCGCACGATTCACGGAATGACTCATCGCTGCATCATCAGAGTGAATGATGAGATAGCGTTTCGAGTCGTCTGTTTTATCCGTCACGGATGGTTCATCGCAGACCGCCGTGAGTCTCTGTGCACAAAGATTTAACAGGACCAACACAGCGACATTCATAGTCTGCATCAAGGTCATTTTCTGCACGTCTGGGTCGACTCCGAAAAATAGATCATTCTGGAGACAGTTGAGTCCGAATGTTTCGGAACCGGACCGCATCAGCCAATATCGCCGTCCCCGTCCCCGTCCCCGTCCCCGTCCGTCGTGCGTTGGAACGTTAGCAATCACCTGGGGCAATCTTGATTACCAGAGCCTGATGCTGATACTAACGCCCGACCACGCTGCTTCGGCCCCGAAGTGTATTCATAGCTAAGGATTATGTCATGTGTGGTATCGTCGGATATGTGGGCGATCGATCTGTGGCGGAATCGCTGCTGGAAGGCCTGCATCCACTTGAATACCGTGGGTAGGACACTGCCGGGATCGCGGTTCAAGATGGGACTACGATTGAAGTCCGCAAGAAAGCGGGGCATGCACTCCGGCATTTCAAATTTGCGATTTGAAAATCAAGATCGTCACTGGTTATCGGCGTGGTGTTTCTGCAGCACAAACACAGCATCGCCCAGATCATTATTGAGCGTCAGCGGTTCACTGAGGTCGTAGCAGAAATCGAAGACGTCGAGCAACCTGAGTGAAGGAACCGACCTCAGCAATGATCGAAACTGATCGGCTCGATAGATGCGCAACTGATGGTCTGTCGACAGCCGAATAATTTTTTTCGGGGTCGTGACTTTCAGGCTGAAACGAACGGTTTCGATTCTTTTACGGCGACTGAAATTCAGGACTCGAATCGTCGTCGTGACTCGTGTACCGCGATGATTAATTGTCCATCGTTCACAGTCTTCCTCGGCGGTATCTGGAGGCAAGAGATGAAATCCCAAAAGATAAATGCCACCGGGACGAAGTGACTCGGCGACGCACTCAAGATGCTTTCGAGCAGACTCTTCGGTTAGCAGATGTCGAAACGTATTGACCAGGCAATGCGCCAGATCCACTGACTGCGGGAGACGGAAGCTGGTCATGTCGCCACAGAAGACATCAGCGGTGAGTCGGCGACGTTTGAGCTGTCGTTGAGTCCACGCGACGCAGGACTTATTCAGATCAAACGCAGTCACGTGGAGGCCGCGTTTGGCTAGTTCCACAACCTGACGTCCACCACCGCAGCCAATCTCGAGTATCCTGGGGTCGTCCGCTTTCAGATAATGTGAAGCAGCGGTTTCAATGAAGTCGGCTTCATAAAGCGTCTCATCGCTGAAAGCCAGGTCCCAGTAGCCCGGAGCGTCATAGCAGTCCGGCGAATGATTGGTCATGTCCTACTTGCGATCTTCGAAGTCTTCGTCGTCGTAGCTGTTTTCCATTGCGTCGTCATCGAAGAGTAGTTCGCCATTGTCGTCGACATCATCTGTGTCTTCAGCGAACTCACCTTCGCCTTCTTCGAATTCATCAGCCTCGACGGGTTGTGAAGATTTACTGCCAGGGGCTGCAGCAAACCCTGAGGCTCCGGCGGCCGCCGCAAGTGCGGGATCGGGCATCAGCCCCGGGAAGAACATGATTCCGAAGGGAAGGAAGGCCATGGACAAACTGGCCAATGCCGCGAGAACCCACACGATCCAAAGAACA
>CAMAXD010000128.1 GCA_945861975.1 Candidatus Kuenenia stuttgartensis
GATGGATTTTGCGACGTTCGACAGAACTCTAAAGCTGAACGTGTATTCTCAGTATGTGCTGATCCAGCACTTTGCCAGACGCTGGGCGGAGCAAAAAGTTGCCGGAAGAATTCTGCTGATCGGTTCGATCAATGGCAAGCTGGCTGAGCAGACTCATGTGGCCTATGACACTTCCAAAGGTGCGATCGACGCGATGGTTCGTTCGTTGTGCGTGTCGCTGGCTCCGATGGGGATTCGTGTGAACGGGGTCGCTCCAGGCCTGCTGTGGACTCGCCTGACAGAACCAGCTCTGAAGAACGACAAGTTTCGACGCTGGATGGAAGTCCATACTCCAAACGGCAAGGTTCCTCAGGCTGATGCCTGCAGCGGTGCGGCCGTGTTTCTGCTGAGCGATGCTGCCGATCATATCCACGGGCAGATGTTATATGTCGACGGAGGCATGAGTACGTGGCAGCAGCCGGATCCACCTGAAGAATGGATGCGTGAATAAGGATGATCTCCGGGGGGTGCGGCTGATGTGTGCCACGGTGCTGAGAATTAATGGGCAATACGATCAGACCGGACGCTGATCGACCGGCGACGGTCTCAACACAGGCCCTGCGTTCAGGTACCGAATTCCTCTCCGGATTCTTCGGAATCGTTGCTGTGGGATTCGTCTGTGTTTTCAATTGTGGCGCGTCCGCTAAGTTCTTCGTCAGCAACCTTCACTGCATCCCGCTCCGCCAGGCGCTGCTGTTCGACAGTGCGCCCCACGGCATAACCGACCGCGCCTCCGCTGACGGCCAGCGCCACATTGCCCACGGGCGTCATGAAGAGTCCCACCGGTGCCATCGTTTTCACGGCGACCTGTGGATACTGGTCACGGTAAACACCCGATTCAAGCTGCCAACTATCTTTAGCCTGAGCGTACCCCACTACATCATGAACCGCGATGGTCGTCTTCCAAAGCGCGATTCCGGGGAGACTATTCACGACCGCGTAGGTTCCCGGAGTTTTTCGAGCCCGGATGTCTTTAGCATAGGCAGCGGCATGCAACGAATCTGACAGCCGGCCGGTGTTCACCTGCAGTGTGTTCGTGAACGGACTGTAGGTGTCGCGAGCAAACACGCGGCCCGGAAACAGAGTATAGTTAACGAGCCCGACAACGCCGGCCGTATATTTCCAGCCCGGTGAGACCTGATCATTTTCTCGCAAGCGCTGCCATTGGCCCAGCGGATCGTAGTCGTTCACCAGAACCGGGATGTCAGCGAGATCATTCTCCTGCAGGTAATCGGTCAGCACTTCGTGAGTTTCTTCCGACGGCAGACAGTCGGCCTTCAGGCGTCCCCCCAGCATCACTCGCGAAGGTAACTCAACAATCTTCTGCATCCCGTCCAGACACCAGTTGGGCTTCCCATATCGAAAAGCCACCGGCGTTTTGGTTTCTCGCAGTTCATCCCGCGGTGTTAGTTTTGAATAGAACTGTGATTTCCCTGCGCAGCCTGCGCACGCACTCAGAAACGTCGACGCTAAAATGATCGAGGCAATCGTGCTCGAATTCAGCGTTCGGCCAGGTTGAAAGCGAACGTTGCGCATGCGGAAAGCTGAGTCCATTCGAAGTCCGAATCTGTCACGTAACTCGCGACACGTTGTTGCAAAGTTCTTCGGCTGTTTCCCGTGGCGGCAAAAGCGTACAAATCAGGAGCCCTCCCAGTTCAACACCGCAGTACAAATTTCAGGAATTCCGACTCACGCAACCGGCGTTTTCTGCCGCTGAATATCGTCTATCGACTATACCAACCACACAATGCCGTGATCTGCTGCAGTTTTGAAAGCTGAGTGATTCTGTGCTGAGAGGACTTCAGGCCCAGAGCTGGTGAGTATCCGAAGCTATGGTCCAGCGTCGCCACGGCCGCTTGCACATCCTGCAAAACAAGGTGGTCTCTGCCGTCGGAGGCCGCTCGATAACGTGCCACCCAAAGAATGGCTGGGTACATCAAAGCCAGAGAACGAAAACCATCAATCATCGGCCGATCGTAAAACGCCTTGCCGCAGAAATGCAGGCCCTGAATCTTAACCAGCATATAGCGTGTCAGAACCTCGTCGAAGTCCGCATTGCGGCCTCCGAATTCTCCCTCCAATTGCGAAAACCACGGTGAACGGTCGTTGCCATTTCTGGCGGTCATTCCGAAGGCCACTCGGACAGAAACCGGATCGGCCTGAGCAGGAACACGACCGACACCCAGCGTAAACCGGATCCCGCCTGTGAGCAGTCCAATACGTCCCGCAATTCCTTTTCGGGCCGTCACCTCCGTGTCGTGGCGCAGCAGTTGGGCGATCATCTGCCGAAACATAACTCGCCCCAGGCCGGACGGTCGCACCACGGGCAACTCATCATCCGGCTGAGCACGCACTGAGGCATCGTGCAGCAGAGTCAGTAAGTCGCCCAGCCGAGAATCGTGCAGAGCATCAGGCTGAGCACGCTCGAGCAGTTCCAGCCACGAGAGAACTCGCATCAGACGCGTCGCAATTCCGACTCGCCGATCCGCAAGTCCTCGCTCAAGAAACGCCTGAACTCGAGTGACATCGGACCATTCCAGCTTCTGCCCTGTGAACAAGTCTGGTGCCGCAGGAGCCGAGTAATTTGCCGGGACGATCTGCTTCGCAAGCTGTTCGACAAAACTCCGCTGCTGAGCAACCGGCTGTCCCAGATTCTGGACAACCGATGGACAACTGAAGCGCAGGCTGATTGTTACCGACGCTCCTGACGGATGCACGGCATACGGGTAGACCTGGCACGCCAGCGGCTTGGCCGGTTCGCCAAATTTTGCATGAATGCGACACAGGCCTTGTTCGTTCAGAAAGACACAAGCACCGTCGTCGCGATGATTCAAACGCCATGCGGTGCCCAGCGGAACAATCAACGGGCGATCTGTGGGGATGCCGTCGGCTTCCGTCCAGCCTTGTTTCTCGATCCGCCGCTTTTCTTCCTGTGTGATTCCAATCTGATGCTCACGGCAGCAACCTCCGCAATTGTGGCAACTCCAGTTCTGCAACACCGGAAGAATGACGCCCTTGTGAGCCATGGAATCTCTACATCAATCGCGAAGACGCTGGAAACAAGTCGAAAGGCAAACATGCGGAGGCTTCATAAAGACGTTACAATCCGCAAGTAATAGTCGGCAACATAACGAATGCGTTTCAGTTCGCCAGCCAATCCGACTATCCGGCCGCGAACGACTGAAAACCGTTGATCACTCCCTGCTCTCTTCAACGATTACGGACAATTCGTCGTAGTCCGGTCTACCGTAGTCCGGTCTACCGTAGTCCGGTCAACCGTTGATCGGTTACAGAAGATTGTTTCGGATCAGCTGGTGCATGCCAGATGCGAATCGTTCCGTCATGCAAGGCGGCGAGCAGTTGCGTACCATCGGGGAAAACACAGCGGCGATGTTCACTAAGAACGCTCGAAACTGACTGCTGAAGTGCCCGCAACAAACCGTCCGCGCAGCAGTGTATGCGCCGTTGCCCGGGAAAAGGTGGCACTGAGAATTTTTGCCGGTACACTTTGCGTAGTGGCGCAAGACATTCGGTCATTGCCCCGATGTGATGTCGGCTGTCGTTCGACAGTAGTCCGTGCATTGTTATCAATGTGGACTGCAGGCGGTCGCTCTACGATCAGAAATATCAGACACTTCTATGGCCAACTCTTCAATATCCTCATCAACGCTCCGGTCGATTCTTCCTCGGCGAGTGTCACGCCGGTTTCTGCTGCGTGGTGCGGGAGTTGCCTGCGCGTTGCCGTTGCTGGAATGCATGAATGGTGGGTTAGCCGATGAGCCTGAGCCCCGCCTTCCTCGCCGCATGCTGATGATCTCGAACAATCTGGGTGTTCTGCCGAAACCATTTTTCCCGGAGACAACGGGACGCGATTATTCGCTTTCTCCTTATTTGTCGCTGCTGGCTGAGCATCGTCATGAGTTCACAGTGTTCAGCGGATTGTCTCATCCGGCTGTGCACGGTGGCCACAGTACCGAAAACTGTTTTCTGACAGCCGCACGCGGACCAACTCGCAGTGGTTTCCGCAACAGCATTTCACTGGATCAGTTCGCCGCCGAAAAACTGGGGCCGATGACTCGATTCTCCACGCTGAATCTGGGCGTCAACATTGATAAAGCCAATCGAAGTCTGTCGTGGACACGCGACGGAGTATTGCTTCCCGCTGAAGACAGCGCGCCGGCTCTGTTTCGGCGGATGTTTGTGCAGGGCAGTCCGGATGAGGTCGCTCGACAGTTGCATCGACTTGAAGAACGAGGCAGCGTACTGGATACATTGCTGCAGGATGCCGATCGCTTCAATCGTCGTCTTGGTGCCCATGATCGCCAGCGGATGGATCAGTATTTTTCTTCTGTCCGCGATGTCGAGCATCGGCTTGAGGCTGCGCGAGAATGGGAGATTCGTCCACGCCCGACAACGAATCGTGAGGCTCCTCAGGAGATTGCTGACGTCAAGCTGTTGATTCCTCGCTTTGAACTGATGCTGTCAATGGCTCAACTGGCTTTCGAGGTTGACGCTACGCGAATCGTCACGCTGATGGTGGATGCGTTTGCGACACCGGTCTTTACGTTGAGCGATCAGCAGAACACGACCGACGGTTATCATAATCTCAGCCATCACGGTCAGGCCGAAGAAAAGCTGCGGCAACTTCAGGATGTCGATCGCCAGCAAATGTTGCTGCTGGGAAAACTCATCGCCGGGCTTGGCGGAGTCAACGAGCAGGGAGAACGATTGCTGGATCGAACGTCAATCCTGTTTGGCAGCAACATGGGCGACTCCAACACGCATGACAACACCAATCTCCCGATCCTGCTGGCTGGTGGTGGATTTAAACATGGCCAGCATCTTGCCTTTGATCACGAAAACAATACTCCGCTGAGCAATCTCTTTGTGTCATTGCTGCAGAAGATGGAGATCGAAACCGATGAATTCGGCAGCAGCACTTCGACGCTTAATCTTTGATCCTGTGACAAGATCAAAAGGTCACCCCGGCAAAGCGTACGGCTCCCAAAGAAAATTCAGCCACTCGGCCCGGGGCAGGGCACTGAAGTTCCTGCGACGCCGAGCAGTACTAAGCTGCAGAGCAGTACTAAGCTGCAGAGCAAGACTAAGCTGATGGCGGTTATTTGCTCGCCGCGGGTTCTGGCAACGGTGGCGCCTGAAGTTTATCCGCAGCGTCTTTTAACGCCTCAAGTTGTTCTTCCTGCATCTTTTTCGTTTGTTTCTGTTGCTCCTGCATCAAGGTTTCCTGCCCATCGATCATGCGGGCCACCATGTAGTTGGCAACTGCTTCTCCCAGAGAAAGTTGCAGCAGCAGTCCGCTCTCATCCGCTTCCAGGGAGAGATCAATCTGTTGAGAACCGCCCAGATCGAAGACTCGCTGCATCAATGGGTGGGGCTTCTGCGGGTCACCATCAAACGCCATCATCGGAGTCGGTGGAAACCAATAGGCGTTTTCATCCAGCCAGTGCAGCATAGGAGTAATCTTGGCGGGATCATCCTGTGGATATCCGAGCCAGCGTTCCATATCGAGCCGACCACTGACCAGAGGAGTTCGCGCGGCACGAGTATTTTGAGCGCATCGCTCGACAGACTGACGGATGATTTCGACTGCGTTTTCTGTTCCGGCGGCATACCACAGGCAGGAGTTTTGATGAGCCACATAAAGGTGCGTGATGTTGGCCCCGATGGCCTGTCGCATGTCTTCAACAACGGCATCAGGGACGCGGAACACAATGACCTGCAGCCCCTGACGATCTTCCAGAGTCATCATCTTTTCAATCGCTTCATCGGCATTGGGCAGATGCATCAAAACGTAGTGGACATTCTTCAGTAGTTCCGGATTCTCGTTCAGCTGCAAGCCACCGTAGAGGACTCCGTCGGACGCTTTCGTCCATCCGGCTTTCACCAGCAGTTCCAGATTGCGATGTTCTGAAATCCCCGTGAGCACACCGGCCAGTATTTCCCCTGCAGCCACCATTTGCGGATCAGCACTGAACTCCTTTCCCATCGTTTGATTGAGCCAGGTGGCAGACGCCAGCAATGCCGTTGGAGCATCCTCAGGCAGTTTCACACACAGGTGAAAAGTCGCAGCTGCGTCATCGCTGAGAATTGGAGCAAAGCGACTACTTCCGGCGGCTTCCAGTAACCGACCACCGAGCTGACTGTTGTTTCGAGCGCGAACTCGCAATTGGCCTCGGAGAGAACCATCCTCTGCGTTTGCAAAGCGAGCCGAGCCGTCTGCTGAATCGACATCAAATATTACGGACTGAATTAACGCAAGAGCGATGTCGCCACTCGATCGACGCATGTTGTAGGCGGTGTCGGATTCGTCATCACGCTGCTGCAACTGACTTCCCGCAGCGGCCGAAAGCATGCTCCAGCCAAATTGTCGCATACCGAGCGGAATCTGGTCGAGATAGGCTTTGAATCCAACATCGGTGGAACCGTCGATGGCGCTGCGAATTCCTGCGGCCGTCGGCAGTTCCATCGTAAAAAGTTCTTCAAACCCAGCCTCGTAAAGGATCGTGTCGTGGTAGCGAAACAGGTTGGTGATGACCTGTTGTTGTTGAACCATCTTCACGCCGTCTTTTTCGACGACCTGCTGCGAGAACTCATAACCACGCGGCTGTTGAGGATTATTATTGGTGTATTGCTTCTCATCGGAACCTGGAGGCAACGGGTAGGATGATTCGCTTCGATATTCCACTTTGAAACATCCATTGCCGAGATCCTCGAAGGAACCCTGTTCGCCCCACTGAGCTTTGCGAGCATTCGCAATCCGCCGTGCGTCGTCTTCGTCGGCAACTTGCTGGAAACTGAGTGTCTCATAGGAGGGAATCAGGCTCTGAACCATGTAGCCTGCGAAACCGTAAAGTGGTTCATCGACCTTCCCCATGGTCCCCGTGACTCGCTCCTGCTGCTCCTCGTTCTCAAGGGATTCTCGCATCGACTTGCCGATTTCCAGCCGTTCTGTCAGCCCCTTCATATAAGCAATGGCTCGCGTGGGACCGACATTTCTGGCATACCCCACAACAATCGGCTGGTCCGCAATTTGTCCGTCGAGTTTCATTTTGGACGTGGGATTTGCTTCCTGCGACAGGCAGGGGCTTGCCAGGAAGAGCATAGTTCCCCAGACAGCGACCAGAAAACTTAGCGCAAATCGGAGGCGACCGGGAGTCTGTGCTGACATCATGCAATTTTCATCGAGACAAAAGATCATTTCTGCAGGTTGCATCTGATTCGTTGAACACGCAGGTTTGTTTGGCCACTTAATAAATTCGGCCAAATCTCAAGACATACGCTGGTGTTCTCGCTTAACGCTGAGCCGCCTATTCCGCCATGGCCCGCATGCCCTGCATGAAGACGACAGCCGACGCCATGACCCCGACGAAAAACGACAGGCAAAATCCAATAATGGCCAGCAGTCTGGGCGATCTTCGCAGTCCGAAATAGAGGCATACAAAAAGTGAAACCGCCGTGAGCAGCAGGCTGAACCCCAGAATCCCGACGACCAGCCACGAGAGGAACGAGCTGGAATCCAGTTTCTCCGCCTTACCGCTCACGCTGAGATACCAGACCAGGGAAATCCAGGTGACGTGTCCGGCCAGCTGCAGAAGGCTCAGCAAAAAACCAACCGCGCCGGGCTTGTTCGCCATGAGATCACGAATAACCTCCTGCGGCGTAGGCGTATCACTGTCCTTTCTCTCTGCCGCGGCAACGTAACGAGAAGGCTTGTGGTGAGGTTTTTTCTTTCCGGATTGACGCGGCACGCCAGACTTCTCCTTTGAGACCAATTCAAACGACTCACTGACTTTTTACACCGCGTCACCTTCAGAAGAGCGGCGCTGAACCCCTGAATCTTCCAGCGGATGCGTGAATGAACAGGACAATGACTCCGACCGAGCCACAGAGACCCCGAGCCACAGAGCCACGCAAACACAGGGTTCGCATCGCCGCAACACGAGCATCCTTTCCGGCAAAGAGGACTTCCATCGACAACCATCTGCGACGACTTCAGCCCACGCAACCCGCTCGTCAATTTTGCCGATCCACGCCACGAAAGCTTACCACGACTGCGGAAGGGATTCCAATACGGACGTTGAGGTCACTATCAAAGCGGCGGCGGCGGTGCCAACAAAGTCACCAAGATTCGTGGCAGATCAATTTTCTTCGTTTCCAGAAAACTGCAGTGACTGGTCTATTGAAATGAAATGGGCTGGAGATATAACGCCGCGCATGAGTTATTTTTAAGACAGGTGATTTTGCGTGGAGGTAAGGAGGGAGTCGGCCAACTGGCCTGTTTCCCTCGCCCCGAATGACGTGCTGAAAGAGCACGGTCCTTCAGGAAGAGACTCATTTCAATCTGTTTGAACATCAGCCCGGGATGGAGTCGGCCGGACTGATGCGAGTCTGCCGACTTCAGGAATGTTGTCTGCCCCTCTTTGATCCCGATCTGATTGACTGAAAGCACATCCGCGGGATTACAACATGGAGGTTGTTGCAGAGACATAGTTCTCATGGAGATCTTTGTCGATGGAAGAATCATCGCACGGCGGTTGTGAGTGTTCAGAACCTCCGTCGGCAGTAACAGAACAGGACGAGCCCCCGGGATCGGGTCTACTCCCTGTTCTGTCTATTTCAAAAGCCCCCGCGATTCAACAATTGGATCACTCCAGCGGTGGCTCAATTCTCACTCAGGCTGGAAATCAGTCTTCGGCAACGGCTCTGCGAAATCGAGTCGGGATGGCGCCATCTTCCACGAAATCAGTGGTGGCTTCTTCCACAAACATCAGCAATCCGTCGGCGAAAACCACTGGCCGCAACGGGGTTCGAGTTGACGCTGCTCATGTCGCGGGAAACTCACTGCGTGTTGAGAATCCTCTGACCGTTCAATTCCGTGAACGTTTCTTTCCGGATACGCCCGACGCTGATTGGGACGATTGGCGCTGGCAGTCCCGGCATCGCGTCAAGACGCTCGAACAGTTCGAGAAGATGCTGGATCTTTCCTTCGAAGAACGAGACGTGCTGTCCGACGGCGGAACATTGCTGCCGACCGCTGTGACGCCGTATTACATGAGTCTACTTGACCCGGAGAACCCGCTCCAGGCGTTGCGGAAAACGGTCGTCCCCACAACGCGTGAATTCGTTCGCACGGCGGGCGAAGCGGATGATCCGCTGGGCGAAGATGGTCATAGTCCGGTCCCGGGTTTGGTTCATCGGTATCCCGATCGAGTCCTCCTGCTGCCGCTGGACTTCTGTTCCACCTACTGCCGCTATTGCACGCGTTCACGAGTCGTCGGTCACGGCGAGATTCAGCCGAACGTGCAGCGACTGGAAGCCATCTTTCATTATCTCGAAGAGGCCACGCAGGTTCGCGATGTACTGATTTCCGGCGGCGATCCTTTGGCGCTCAGTGATGAAAAGCTGGATTGGATTCTGGGACGGTTGCGAGCTATCCCGCATCTGGAGTTTATTCGCATCGGCACAAAAATGCCGGCCGTACTTCCTCAGCGGATCACTCCGGAGCTGTGCAATATGCTCCGCAAGTATCATCCGATCTGGATGAGCGTTCATTTTCTGCATCCGGAAGAATGCACCCCGGAAGCGAAGCAGGCTTGTACTCGCCTGGTCGACGCCGGGATCCCGTTGGGCTCACAGACGGTGTTGCTGAAAGGCGTCAACGATGAAGTGTCCATTATGCAGCAATTGGTTCATAAGCTGTTACTGATGCGAGTTCGTCCATACTACTTGTATCAGTGCGACCCGATCAGCGGTTCATCGCATTTCCGTACGCCGGTTTCCAAGGGGCTTGAAATCATTCAGGGCCTGCGAGGATTCACGACGGGGTACGCCGTACCGACTTACGTGATCGATGCTCCCGGTGGCGGCGGAAAAATCCCGCTGCAGCCAGACACTGTCATTGGCCGCGATGGCGATGACTTGCTGCTTCGCAATTTCGAAGGCAAGACGTTCCGCTATCCGGATCCGCTGGGTTAGTTTTTTAACCAATAGGATTCTTACGCGCCACCCGGTTTATCCCTCAATGGCGTGGACTTAGCGTAGCGGAACTCGCCAAGAGTTTCGGCTTTCCTGCCAAATCACAGGAAGTCTACGCGACTTCCGCTACAAATTTCCCTTAAGTCCACGCCACCCGGTTTATCCATGGTGGCTTTTTCATGCGCCCGTGAGATGTCTCAACCACGGACTGCTGATGGGGGGCTGCCACGCCATCAACAAGGATCAGGAGTGGCTTTCTGCAGGTCCTTGCCTGCCGAGCAGGACTTCGCGGCTTGCCGCGACCTTGTTTAATCGTAACGGCCCAATGCGGTCTGCGATCCTCAGCGAAGCGCACACACGGTTCGTCTTGCTGCAGAAATCCTTTCCGGCAGAAAGGATCTGCTTTGACACGCACCCGAGACTGCACCGTTTTCGCGTGAATATTCGCACCAGAAGGCATGTCTCTGAGCACTTCAGGCCGGAAACTGTTCGCATTTTCGGTTCTGTTCGTGCTAAACTCCAGAGCCCCGTCAATCTCTCCTGAACCCTGCTGTTCAATTCCTCCCCGCCGCAGGCCTAATCAATCATGAAATGCGCTGTGCTTCGCATGTTGGCGATCCTGATGGCAGGATCGGTCACTGCCGTTTTCGGGCCGCTTCAAGCGGCCGAAGATTTGACCGCGAGTGCTTCGCCAACCGCTGAGCAACTGGAGTTCTTCGAGGCGAAGATCCGTCCGGTCCTGGTCGAACAATGTTATGAATGTCACTCGGGAACCAACGCCACTCCCAAAGGTGGCTTGCGGCTGGACCTTCGTGACACGCTGATGTCAGGTGGAGATTCGGGGCCGGCTCTCGTCCCCGGCAAACCAGAGGAAAGCCTTTTGCTGAAGGCGCTGCGTTATGAAAGTTACGAGATGCCTCCGAAGGGAAAACTTCCTGAGGCTGCGATCGCTGACTTCGAACGCTGGATTCAAATGGGAGCACCGGATCCTCGTACGGAATCAGCGGCTCCCAAGGCGACCGGCGTCGATTACCAGAAAGGGCTTGAGTTCTGGGCCTTCAAGTCGCCCGTAAAATCTGAAGTCCCGTCGGTTCAGAATCAGGCGTGGGTTCAGTCTGATATTGACCGATTTGTATTGCACGAACTTGAGAAGCGAAACCTGAAGCCATCAACTCAGGCCGATCGACAAACATTAATTCGCCGAGTTTACTTCGATCTTATCGGACTGCCGCCAGAGCCAGCCGCTGTCAAAGCGTTCATCAATGACACTTCGCCGGATGCGTGGGAGAAGCTAGTCAACGAACTGCTCGCGTCGCCTCATTACGGTGAGCGATGGGGACGCTATTGGCTGGACTTGGCTCGCTATGCGGAAGATCAAGCTCACACGTTTCAGGCTCGCATGTATCCTCAGGGTTATCTCTACCGTGACTGGGTTGTGCAGGCTTTGAACGATGACATGCCCTACGACACATTTCTGAAGCTGCAGATTGCCGGCGATCAGATTTCTGTTGATGAACCGCATCGACATCGAGCAGCTCTGGGTCTGTTCGCGCTGGGGCCGGTCTACTATCAGGACAACGGTGAACAGGAGAAAGCTCAGGCGGACGAATGGGATGACCGCATCGATACGCTGATGCGAGGTACTCAGGCGATGACAGTCTCCTGTGCGCGATGTCATGATCACAAGTACGATCCATTCTCGACGGCTGACTACTATGGGCTTGCTGGCGTCTTTGCCAGTTCTGAATATCGTGAGCTGCCAGCGGTTTCGGAAGAGGTCGTTGCCGCCAGAGGCGTGGCGGATCGAGCGGTTCAGGAGAAGCAACTGGAGATCGATACTCTGCTGGCGACTCGGGCTCCGGCTGCTCGACTGAAGCTGACGGCTGAGATTCCCAACTATCTGCAGGCCGCGTGGAAAGTGCTGAGCTCATCTGACAATGATCGAAAGCAGCTGATCGAGAATACCGCCAAAGAGACAAAGCTGAATAATGAACTGCTGCAACGCTGGGTGGCGTGGCTTACGGAAGAAGCTGGCTCTGGCGCTGTTGCTTCGGACCGACCTTATCTTGAAGAATGGCGAGTATTCCGAAAATCACCGCCGACGGATCCGGAACAGCTAAAACTGCGGTTGACGGAAATCGGGCAGCGCCTGCAGCAACACACTGAGACGTTGATCGTGCGACGTGAATCACTGCGGAAACAGTTCGGCGACAACTATGCATTCGTGGCTACTGAGGATCGAACGACCGTTGAACCAGGTGTTGTTCCGCTCGGTAACTTGTTTGATGACAAGAAGGGTTCGTTGTTGACGTCGGCATTGGCCACGGATCCGTTTCGAGCAAAAGCCAGTGGCGGCAGTCTCGGTGTTGATCGAGTGCTCCAGGGATGGGGAGGCGCCGCAGAAATCGCTTCCGGGGTACGCTTCGATTTCCGTTCGATCGGCAGCGACTCAAGCAGGCATGGCGATGTCATCAACGATGGCTGGTCCAGTGAGGGCGGCATCCAGACTCTCGGTCAGCGCTGCAGCGCTGGGATCGGCCGGACTGAACAGGGAATCGGCATGCATGCCAATGCCTTGATTACCTTTGATCTGAATGAAATTCGTCGAGCAGGTCTGATCCCTGCGTCGGAGACCATGGTATTCCGTGTTGATCGCGCCGGGATCAATGATGATTCGCTCGGCAGCAACGCCAGCGTGCATCTCGCGGTGATTGTGTCGAAGCCGCAGTCAAAGCCAAGCGAGTTCGATTCCATCATCTCGGCAACTCTGGATGGAGTTCCCGCACCACTGGAAGAAAACGACGCTGTCTATTCGTTTGCTGGTGAAATGCCGGCGGCGATCAAGGCGGATGGCAAGTTCGTGTCGTTTGAGATCAGCGTGCCACCGGATGCTCGATCTTTGACGCTCGTCGCTACTGGCGCACAGATTTCCGACACGGAGAACACGATCAGCAGTGACCATGCTGTGTTTTCCAACGCGAGACTGAGCTACAACGTCACCGCCGCGGAGCTGGCCAAGGCCGAGGCGTCGACGCCACTGGATCAGATTCCGGAGCCTGAGCGATTGCAGTTGCAGCGTGACGCGACGTTGTTGTCGGAATTGTTTGATGATCGAGGTGTGCTTGGATTAGCCGCGGATCAGATCGGACCGTTGTTGGAAGGCGAGTCGGCAAAGTTGCTCGCTGACATGAAGGCCCAACATGCAGAGCTGCGAACGCACGCCGACTCGATTCGCATCCCGATGGCTCATGCTTTGGCTGAAGGGGCGGCTCGCGATGTGAGAATTTACATGGCCGGAGATCCGCGGACGAAAGGCGATGTGGCTCAGCGAGCGTTCCCGGCGATTCTGACATCTGGCGAACGACGCCCGTTCGAAGCGACCGGGAGTGGTCGACAGAACCTTGCTGATGCCATCGCGTCACGCGAGAATCCGGTGACAGCTCGCGTAATCGCCAATCGAATCTGGGCCGGGCATTTCGGTTACGGATTGGTTCGAACATTGAGCAATTTTGGGCAGCTCGGGGAACGCCCCAGTCATCCGGAGTTGCTGGATTATCTGGCCGTCAGTTTGATGGACAACAACTGGTCGCTGAAGTCGTTGCATCGATCGATTCTGATGTCGGCGACCTATCAGCAAAATAGTGTTGGTGATGCGACCAATCTGGAGACGGATCCGGACAATCGATATCTCTGGAAAATGAATCGGCGTCGGCTGGAAGTTGAGCCGTGGCGTGATGCCGTGCTGGCGGTTTCGGGGCACCTGGATCGACAAGTCGGCGGCGCGTCGGCGCAGTTGAACGACGATCATCGACGTCGGACGTTGTACGGTTATGTTAGTCGCCATCAGTTGAATGATCTGCTGCGGTTATTTGATTTTCCGGATCCGAATATTACAGCTGGTGAACGATCGGTGACCACGGTGCCGTTGCAACAACTCTTCGTGCTGAACAGTGGATTTATGATCGGGCAGTCGAAGGCGTTGGCGGCTCGCCTGACCACAGAAGCGGATACCGATGCGACTCGGATAGAACGAGTCTT